>NZ_AAWS01000032.1 GCF_000169175.1 Microscilla marina ATCC 23134 | reverse complement strand
GTATTCAAGTCTCTGCTTAACTGACTTTGCACATTATTTACAGTGTGGTTGGCAAACACCGAGCTGCTTACTACAGTCGCGATGTGCACCAAGCCATAATGTCTCATTGCAGGGTAATAGTTGTCAAGCACCCACTGTTGGGCAGCCGGTGAAGACCCTTGAAACCCCCTAAAATCATTCATAATTTTATTGATGCCCAGTGTTTTGAAATACTGCATTGTTTGTGTAAACAATTCTTTGATTCCCTCGGCACCCAAAAATGCATCGATTTTCAAGCGAATAAACCCTTCTGCTGGGTCAAAAGAGATAGTTGCTTGTTTCGATTGAAAGTGTACGTTCATAACAATAATTATGTTTTATGTAGTGTAGTGTGTTATATTGCATTATTCAAAGGCAAATGTATGCATAGTTATCAGCATAAAAAAAAGTGCCCTACATTTATTAGTGCACTCCCTTAAGGTTTTTTTTAATTTATTCCAGCTGATAACCTAACAAAAACAAATTGACTTTATATAAAAACATTTTAACTCACACATTCAAGAGTTATTCTGGTAAACATAAGGTGTATGATCAAAAACAAAGTAGGATATTTTACAGATACGTTTACAAAACCAAAGTGAGTATTACCTTCAGCATCATACTAAGCGCAATGCCCCCCAAAAGCAGGTTATTGAAGTGATTATATTTTTTATCACTTATTTTACCAATAATTTTTTTACCAATAAAAGTCCCAACAACTGCCATAAAACCCAACAAAAATAACGCAAAGGCAAAAGACGTAAAATCAAACTTCATAACGCTCGAAAACACGATAATTTTGCTAAGCTGAGTTAACGCCTGACAAACCGACTTGGTACCTACCATTGCTTCTTTGGTCACATTGTTGAACACAAAAAATGAGGCAATAAAAGGTCCCGTCACTGCCACTATCATTCCAAAAAAACTAGACACAAAACCCACCCCTATAAACACATTGAGGTGGATAGATTGGTGCTTTGGTTTGGGGATAAGCACAGTGGCAAGAATAAATGCCCCCACCAAAAACTCCAGCAACAAAGGATGAAAATAACCAAAAAACAGGCCTCCAAGGTAAGCACCTGGCACCAACAATAATACAAATCTCCATACAATATCCCAGCGAACTTCGCGAATGTATACTAACACCCGCGAAGTATTACCAATAAGTTGGACTCCACTGTGGATAGGAATGGCTTCTTTGATGCTTACTACCCAGGTAAGCACTGTAAACAGAATAGCCCCACCAGCAAGCCCAAACACTGAGCTAATCACTGACGCCACTACTGCTGTAAACATTAAAACAATTAAACCACCTGTACTCATCCAGCTTTGGTGGCATTGAGTTGTTGTACATACGCCTGGTACGCTTGCATCAACTCCATATTCATTTGATGCGCAATGTCTGTAAGCCTGGTATAGTCAGCCAACAAGTGCTTTTCCAGCTTCAGAGCCTCTACCCCACCTTGCAAAGACTTGCGGTGGGCACTGCCCAACTGGGTGGCTACCGAATAAGCCATGTCTATTTGCTCAGCACTGTTAAGATTGGCCTTCAGTTTGGCGTTTTTTGGCGGAATAGCCCTACCCCAATATTCCTGATTTTGGTAAGTTACATACCCCATGCGTTGCTCTACCCCAGGGGCATAAAGTTTAGACGCCTCTATCATACGTATGCCATGGTGATTGTAAGGGTTATAGTACCAGCGATTGTCAGGGTCTTGGTATACAGTTTTAATATCCAAAAATACACTCTCAGCTTCGGTGTTTTTCTGGGGCGACAACACCATCAAAAAACGCTGATTGCCAAATGTACCAGTAGCTTGCCCTGCCTCGGTCAGTTTGTGGGTGCCGAGCAGGTCTAGTTCGTTGCGGCTCTGTAGGTAACCTTGTAATAAAGCCTTTAGGTCTTTGTTATTGGTACGCACAGGATTATTTCGCATACGCTTTGCCCACTTAATGTTTGCCTTGAGGTACTCTTCTACGTTGTTGTGCCATACCGTAAATTTTGCCCGGTTGCTCGCCGTAGAAATAGGTTTATAAGGTAAATGAGGCGCATGAAAGCTGCGTAGGTATCCTTCTAAAAAGTATTCGAGCACTTCTTTAGATAAAAATTCATCGGTTACTTCTTTGCGCTTGACTGACACCGATGCCAAAAAACGCACAATGTCCCAAACATAAGGTCCTATGCGAGAGCGGTCAAAGTCTATCATGGCAGCTCCTTTGCCATTGATTGTGTAATTTTCGATGTGAGGGTTGCCGTGCAAAAATACTTGAGGCACGCCTTTGTGTGGGTACAACTGAGCAAAGCGCTCTTGCATTTTCATTGACATGTGACGAAAATAAAGAAAGAAGCCTCGGTTATTATCGAGATATTTCTTAGACAAATTGCTCGTTGTTTTTTCAGGTTTTTTTGAAAATATGTTCATAAGGGATCTTTTATTTTATATTAAATTCATAAAATATTAACACAAAGGTAACATTAAATATTTTAAAGTTAATTTAATTAACTAAAAATCACCCAAATTAAACAACAAAAAAAGAGGACAACACCCTTAATTAACCAAATAAAATATTATAAATAAAATTAAAACAGCATAATAAACTATTATAAAACCATAAGCAAAATAAAATCAAAAAACACAAACAGTACTAAAAAAGTATTACAGGACAAAAACAAGACACAAAGAGGATATTTATTAACATTAAGTTAATATTAGATACTATTTAGGACAAACAGCAGGGGAAGCAATTAACAGGGGGTATTCAAAAAAAAATCCCCCTTTGCAGGAGGACTTTCATCTTTATCTCTTACCAGAATAACTTTTACTGTTTCTATCCCTTCTCCAGGTCAAAAACTTCTTTTAACTCCTGATTACTCATGTCGCCTATCCAGTTTTCGCCCGTGCTCACTGTTAAGTCAGCCAATTCCTTCTTGGTTTGAATCATGGCGTTAATTTTTTCCTCAAATGTACCTTGGGTAATCATTCTATACACCATCACATTGTTTTGTTGCCCAATACGGTATGCCCGGTCAGTTGCCTGGTTTTCTACAGCAGGGTTCCACCACAAGTCGTAATGAATCACATTACTGGCTTTGGTCAGGTTGAGCCCAGTACCTCCAGCTTTGAGCGAAAGCAACATGGTTTTCACATGGGGCTTGTTTTGAAAATCTTCTACCATCTGGTCACGCTTCTTACGGCTTACTCCTCCGTGCAACCAAAGCGGGGTATTGTGGTAACGTTGCTCAAGTAAAGGCAGTAACAAATCACCCATTTCTCGGTATTGAGTAAAAATAAGCGTCTTTTCACCATTTTCGTAAATATTGTCCAGCAACGAAAGTAACAATTGGGTTTTGCCCGACTGACCAGGGTCAAGGTGAGCGTGCTTAAGGTAATGACTGGGGTGATTACAAATTTGCTTGAGGGCATTCATCAACTGAAAAATCAAACCTTTGCGGGTTTTGCCCTCTTCACCTTGTTTTCCATTCAATTCGCGCATGATCATGTCTACTACGTTTTGATAAAGCGCCGTTTGCTCCTTGGTCAAGCTACAAATCTGATCATTGGTGATCTTATCAGGCAAGTCACTGATAATGCTTTTGTCGGTTTTGATCCTACGCAAAATAAAAGGTGCGGTGACCTTCTTAAAGCGGTCTAAATGCGCTTGGCTTCGCTCTAGCTCAATAGGCTTGATAAACTCGTCTTTGAACTTGGTAAGCGCCCCCAGGTATCCTTTATTGGTAAAATCGAAAATACTCCAGTATTCCGACAAGCGGTTTTCTACCGGGGTACCGCTCATTGCTACCACCCTATCGGTTTTTATCTTTTTTATTGCCTTGGTTTGCTCAGTAGCATTGTTTTTAATGTTTTGGGCTTCGTCAATGGCCAAAAAAGCCCACTTGATCTTACTCAACACTTGTATGTCGCTACGGGCAATACCATAAGAGGTAATAATGATATCAGGCTGTTTTAAATCAAGTTGGCGGTTGGGTCCATGGTAAATCGCAGTTTGCAGACCAGGAGCGAACTTATTGATTTCTTTTTGCCAATTGCCCAGCAGAGTAGTAGGTACTATTACCAAGGCTTTTTTCTTGTTTAACTTACCCTCCTCTTTGAGTTTAAGCATCAGACTGATTACCTGTAGAGTTTTGCCCAAGCCCATGTCGTCAGCAAGCAAACTGCCAAAGCCCAATTGCGCATTTTTATAGAGCCATTCATAGCCCCTTTGCTGATAAGGGCGCAGGGTTGCTTTTAAGTCTTTGGGCGAAGCCACCGTATCAAAAGCTACCATTCCTCTGATCAACTCACGGGCTTTGTTATCTAAACCTACTTTAGCCCCCTTGTAGTCAGCGGCAAGTGCTGCCCTGAGCACCTCACTATCCGTTATTTTTGGTGGTTTATCCAGCTTTTTGAGCAAAGTCTCTACTTCTTTTTGGTCAAAAAGTACATATTCATCATTGAGTTTGACAATGCCTTTCAACTTGCGCACTACTTTTCTGAATTCGTCGGGCGACAAAAGCGTATCGCCCAAAGCCACCTGCCAATCGAAGGACAACATTTGCTTTAAGTCTACAAAACTTTTGCTTGCTCCCGAACTTCCTTCGGCTTGTACCCTGCCCGATAACTGAGGGCGTGCCAGGCGTTGCAGGGCTTTGGGCAACAACACTTGAATACTAAGCAACTGTAGGGCAGGCAAAGTGTACATAAAGATTTGCACAAAATCTTCGCTGCCTACCAATATACGGTAGTCGCCTTTTTCTTTGATGAGCTGCTTGATTGCAGGTAAATACTCTGCCAAAACCGCCAGGTCTTGAATAATACCCAAGCGAAGGTCTTTGTATTTTTTATAATGGAATAAGTCTTTGACACTGATGAGCTTATCCATTTGAGCACCTTGTTTTTGCACCCAAAAACTAAGCTCAAACATTTCGTCGTCTTCTATCTCTTCTACCTTTAACACCGGTAAATACTCTTTGTTGCTCAAGTAAAACTTCTGCAGCCATTTCTGAATCGCTTGGGCATTTTCTTTTTGGGTAAAGCCTTGCACAAACAAAGTACTGTGGTCAAAAAAACTTAAGAAAATCGTATCGTTGTATTGCTGTTTGTTATTATAGGTATAGTGCTCAGTCATGAAGTGATGCAAAAACACTCCTGTCAACATTTTTACCTGCTCTTCGGGCGTTACAAAATTTAATTTATCTTTCACGGTCACCGCAAGCATCTCTGGTGGCATCAGTTGTACCAAAATATCAAAAATAGCCGTCACTTCGTCTACCAACAAAGCAGGCACCCAACGAATGACATACAGGTTGGCTTCTATCTCAAGTAACTCAGGAATAAACGCCGAATTAGTGGCAAGGTAGGTGGTAAACTGATAAGTAAAATACAGGGCAACTACCGAAGGGTGGTGACGATGTAAGTGAGCAGGGTTCAATTCACGCACATGCCCTATTAGGCTCATGGTATTTCGTATAGGTGGTGCTTGCACTTGTTCATTTTCGGGCTTGAGCACTGCATAATGCAAGTCCAGCATACTGCCTAAAATAATACTGACTTCGCCGTGGTGGGCATCAAAAAAACTTTCTTCTACTTCGGGTAGTAGCTTTTGTTCTTTTTTCACTCCTTTTGCTACTTTGGTATATGCCTGTTCTAACAAACCCTTGAAGTCTTTCTCATGAAAAAACAATGGCTTGGCAGGCAACAACTGTAACAAGTTTTCTTTGCTGGGTGGTAAGGTCGAAAAATCAATTTTTTTGGTGAGGGCTAGTTGATAGCTGTAGTCCTGCGATTGGCTGGGGTCTGCCAGTAGCTTGCGCAAAGGGGTTACAGGCAGCTTAAAGTCTCCGTGCGAGGTAAACCCTCTTTTTTGTATTTCAGCCAACACATCGAGCCCATGCAACAAAAACACCATGAAAGGGTTTTTGTCTATCTCGTTGCCAATGATATAAATCACTGCCGCCAGGTGTTTGCAAGGCACCGCCCAATCGGGGCAAGAGCAAGAGCCTTGAATACTACGCCAACTATTAGGAAACAGTTGGATGCCTTTGTTATTCAAAATATCCAATAAGTCATGGGGGAGCTCCCGGTTGAGCAAAGATGACAAAATGAAGGGGTCTTCGGTAATAATATCCAGGATATCGTCTTTTTCGGCATCAGAAAATTCTTTGATCTCCAGCTTTTGCTTGTACGGGTAACGTTCGGATCCCTGTACTTTGGCAGTCACTACATTCTCTTTGATCTCTACATCCAGCACGGCCCCTTTGTTGGCATAGGTACGTCCTCTGGGCAAGCGGTTAGAAAAATCTATATTGTTCAAAGCATTGAGCCACTGTTGCCCCCACCAGGTATTGCCATATTTTTTTGCCATAACTTGCGTTGGTTTTACATTTTTGTAATAATTGGCAATATTCCTAAAAAACTTGTAATTAAACAAGGGAGTAATTGTCCAGAAATACACAAATAATGTACAAACTCCAGAAGAATTGTACAGCGATGTAAGGCAACAATGCCTCCCCTCCGATAGCTTAGCTAGCCTTACTCGCTACTTGCCTACTAAATTTAACCACAATATACCTAGTTGTTTTTACTGTTTTTTATACGTAAAAACACCTGTATTTACTTTGAACCCTCTATTTGACTTGTAGTTTACATAAATACTATATACTTTTGAATCAGTTAGTTATACAGAATAAATCCGCTATAAACAACCTCATAAAGCCTATCATAATTTAAATATTTGTTCTTAAATTAACTCAACATACCAGCACACACTACTTTCTAACACAAAGGTCAAACTACAACTGGCATTCACAATAATGCTCCTGCTTATCAAAAAAATGTAATAGTTTATCAGGTAAAGTACTTGCGGTTGAATTCAATGGCAAGTCAAGTATTGAAGCACCCTGCTATGCATTATACTTTCTTACAGAAATACAAAACTTTATTATAAACTCATTGAACAAAAATGATGAATAGGATTAACAATTTATTTTTGCAAAAAAAATATACCCGCAACTGGTATCTTCAGAAATGGATTTTGGTATTGAGCTTTGTGGCTCTTTTGGGTTTTAATTTGAATTGGCTGGCTAAAAATAGCAGCCCATCAAATTTGACTTCCTCTGCTATAGCAAACAAGCCTGTTTTAAAACCAGAAAAAAAACTGCTTACCCCTTTGGGTAACAATGACAACAAACCGGAACTTATCACCCCTACCCGCATTATGGCTACAGAAATATGCGACAATGGCATTGACGATGACGGCGATGGGCTGATTGACTGTTATGACCCTGATTGTACCAGTAGCTCCAATTGCGATGGCTTTTTCTATGGCAACCCTATTCCCAGTTGTAATTTTACAGCCAATCCTGGAGATTTTAACCTGGTAGAAATATGGAACACCCGAAGTGCCAATGGTGGGGTAGATGGCGACAATAACCAACCAGGTACCGCTCCTTTTGACCAACGCGCCACCGTAATGGTAGGCGACATGGATGGTGATGGAGTGCCCGAAGTAGTGGCAAAACAAGACAATCCTGGTAAGTTGTATATGTTTAATGGAGTGACAGGACAAGTAGAAGTAAATATAAGTATTAGTGACAACGACGTTTTTACCTCAGTAGCCATTGGAGATGTAGACCGGGACGGCTTAGGGGAGGTGTTCTTTTTCAATGCGACTGGTAACCTCGAAAGGTATGACTATGCCAACGGTACCCTTACCAAAACTTTCGAATCTGCTACTGCCGAAAACAGGCTTTACACCCCCAACCTTGCCGATTTTAACCACGATGGGGTGGTAGAAGTATACGTCGGTAATAAAATTTACTCGGCTGTCAATGGTACACGTTTGGTAGATGGGTCAGGCTCTAGTGGAGCGCATAGCGGAGAAAATGAACCTTTCTCTGTAGCAGTAGATGTATTGGCAGATGGGGCTTGCGCCAACTGCTCAGGGCTAGAGTTAGTAGCAGGTAACACTGTATATTCAGTAAACGTTGCAACTGGTACTCTCAACGCAGAAGTAACTGCTGCTGGAGGGCTAGGCGATGGGGTAACCTCAATAGCTGATGTTGACAACGATGGCGACTTGGATGGTATAGTAGTGAGCAGCGGTAAAGTATACGTGTGGGACCTACAAACTTCGGCGCAGCTATACTCTACCTACACCCTCACAAGTACTACCAAAGGAGGACGTGCCAACGTAGCCAACTTTGATGCAGACGACGAGTTGGAAATAGGCGTAGCAGGTAAAGACCTCTACATAGTATTAGACCCTACTGGTACCCCTGGCACTGGTACCCTTACTAGCAAATGGGAGAAAACGGGGCTGGACGATGGCTCAGAGCGAACCTCTAGTACAGTATTTGATTTTGATGGAGATGGGGTAAGTGAGGTAGTATATAGTGAAGAAGAAAATTTGGTGGTATACAACGGACAAACTGGTGCTTTGAAAACTACGATTATTTCCCGGTCGGGTACTCGGTACGACAACCCTGTGGTAGTAGACGTAAACGGTGACGGGCAAACTGAGATTATACTTACCGCTCAAGACGCCAACGGTCCCATAGATACTGAACAAGCCTATGTACGTTGCCTTAAATCAACCAATAGGGTATGGCGACCTTCGCGGGCAGTATGGAACCAACACAATTACTTTATTACCAATGTAAACGACAATTTGACCATTCCAAGAGTACAACAAAACTATGTCAATGTTACGGGCTTTGACGGCAAGCCCTACAAAAAAATATTGAATACATTTTTAAACCAGGCAAGCTTATACGACGTGGCTGGAGACCATATTTTCCCAGCACCCGATATGACGGCAGAACTCAACGGAGGTGCTACCAACATCTGCCAAAATGGTGGGGTAATTAATTACAGCTTTATTGTAAAAAATGAAGGAAGTGCCACCCTGCCGGCAGGAGTAAAAATTGCCGTATTTGATCAAGACCCTTACAACAACACCCCTAATCTTGTGCAAGAGCTTACTACCAGTGAAGCAGTACCCATCAATGGCTCAATACTGGTAAGTGGTAGCTCTACCTCTGGTGTATTGACCAACCTGCATATATTGCTTAACCATAACCACTCAGCTGCCACTTATACCCTGGCTGCCAATACTACCACTACAGGTACCGCTGAGTGTAGCTACGCCAACAACTACCTCACCATTCCGGTCATACAAGCGGCTCCCCCCAACGCTGGGCTTACCGTAGGCGCTGCAGGCAATATTGTATGCCCCAATGGAGCTACTGACATTACAGTAGCCACCTCTGAAGTGGGAGTAACCTATCAGCTAAGAAAAGGGACTACCAATGTAGGTGCTACCCAAGCAGGTAATGGCGGAACTTTAAATTTTAATACTGGGGCTCTTACTGCCGACGAAACCTTTAGTGTACTGGCCACCAATGCCGGAGGCTGTTCGGTAGTGCTAAATACTACCCAAACTGTTACTGTTATTAAGCAAGACCTGATCGTAGGGGCACTTTCCAGCACTATTTGTAGTGGTACAGCAGGTACGATTACCTTGCTTAAGTCTCAAACCGGGGTGACTTATCAATTGCGTAATGATGCTGGTGACAGTAATGTAGGGGCCACCGTACCAGGCAACGGAGGAACCATTACGTTTGGCACTGGAAACTTAGCTGCCAATACTACTTTTAATATTTTGGCAACCGGAGGAGCTTGTGTTGCAGGCGCAGAACTTACTGGCAAACAAACCATTTCGGTAGTTTCAACTCCTGCAGTTGGTCTAACAGTCACCCCAGACAAGACTACGATCTGTAGTGGCGAAACAGTAAGCTTTACCATCACAGGTTCAACAAATGGGGTAACTTATCAATTGTTCAGCGGAAGTGCCAATACTGGCAATCCAATTACCAGTACTGGTGGTGACATTACCTTGACTACTGGAGCATTATCAGCTAATGTTACTATTAGTGTAAAAGCCAGCATAGGAAGCTGCGAAAGTACCCTTACCTCTACCCATGCCATTACTACAATTAACCTCCCAAATACTGGCCTAACCATAGGTGCAAGTAGTACCGCAATATGCTCAGGCACAGGGGTAAATGTAACTGTAGCCAGCTCCGAAACGGGAATAAGCTATCAATTACGCAACAATGCCGATAACAGTAATGTAGGTACCCCAGTAACAGGTACAGGTGGTACGATCAACTTGCCTACCGGAAACCTGTCTGCTACTACTACTTTTAATGTATTGGCTACAAAAACGGGGTGTTCATCAGTAGTACAAGCCAGTACAGTCACCATTACAGTGTCAGACTTTGCTTCTAGCATTGAAAATGGCGCATCAGTCCTTTTTTGTGGTACCAGCGGAACACTTACTGCTACCGCTGTAACTGGGGCTACTTATCAATGGAAAAAAGATGGAGTCAACATTGGCACCAATAGCAACCAACTCACTGTAAGTGCTGCTGGTAGCTATGTAGTAGAAGTAACAGCCAATGGATGTACCAGACCATCGAGTGCCAGCACAGTTACTTTTAACCCTATAACTACTGCCACGGCAACCATCACATCTGACGCTACCAACAACACGATCTGTGCCGGGCAAAATATCACCTTTACTGCTACTGCCACCAACGGAGGAACCAACCCCACCTATCAATGGCGGGTCAATGGAAACGATGTTGCCGGAGCCACCCAGGCTACCTTTACCAGCAACTCACTCAATAACAGTGATGTGGTGACAGTAGTCATGACCTCCAGCTTGCCTTGCACACCTGCGGTTACCTCTAACGAGATAAGCGTCACAGTAAACGCGATTCCTTCAGTTACATTTACTGGGGTAGAAGCCAACGTAGAGGGCAATAACCAGGTAACAATTAATGAAGGTAATAGTGTGACTATTAACCTCACTGGAGCGGTTTCTTACACCTGGACTCCTGCTACGGGCATTAACTCTCAGTCAACCGATGGAGCACAGGCAGTACTGGCACCCACCAGTACTACTACTTATACAGTAACCGCCACCAATGCCGCCGGATGCCAAAGTAATGGCAGCGATACCCTGCAAGTAATAGTGACTCCTAATACTGATATATTCATTCCTTCGCTGTTTTCACCCAATGGAGATGGTCAAAACGATCGTTTTATCGTACGGGGAAATGGTATTCAAACCCTCAGATTTCGGGTGTTTGACCGTTCGGGGCACTTGATGTACGAAACCAGGTCGGTAGATGAAGCAATGACCACTGGTTGGGACGGTACCAGAGGTGGGGTAAATCAACCTATAGGTATGTATACCTGGAGCATCATCGGAACATTTGTGGATGGACGGGAAATAAGCTTCAAGGGGGCAAAAGCCGGAAAAATTAATCTACTCAGATAGCACATTCAACAACGGGCAATAAGTGACCAAGCTTGTTGCCCTTATTAAAAACATAACGACACCTTAGTTAATCAATACAGATGAAAAATTTTACACAAAATTTTTGGGTAATCTGTGGTTTGTTATTGGGGTTGCATACCCTGGGGCAGGCACAAGACTTTAACATGACCCAATACCATTATACGCCTTTGCTTACCAACCCGGCAAGGGCCGCGGCAAGCAACGATCGTCAGATTTTTTTGAACTACCGAAATCAACCCAATGTGGCCGATGAAAACTACCGGTTTTTTATGGCTACCGGGGTCTACCCGCTGATCAACAAAAACACCCAAAAAAGATGGGGAGGGGTAGCCTTGGGCTTTGTCAATGACCAAAATGGCACTTTCCTGCACACCAATGGGTTTACCGGAGCTTTTGCCTATAACCACGAGATTGGTTCACACTTTTTGGGCAAAAAAACCGATAAGTATTATACCAAAAACTGGGGCAAGCATCACATCAGTTTTGGGGCACAAGGGGGCTACTTTCAGCGCTCTATTCGCTTTGACAACCTCACCACTGATGCTCAGTTTCAGGGGGGAACCGTAAACCCCAACGCTGGACTGGGTGAAAGTGCAGCCAATACCTCGCAAAGCTATTTTTCGGCCAGTGCGGGTATGATGTGGCAAGCCGAAGATACGCTGGGCAACACCAAGGCTTTTTTGGGCATATCGTTGTACAACATCAACGAACCCAACCAGTCGTTTTCAACGAAGTAAAAGATGTCATCCGACGAAAGTTTACGATGACAGGGGGAATGAGGGTATGGGAAAACCGAAACTTTTCGGTGTTTCCTAACTTTAGATGGATCAACCGAACTGGAAACAACCAGATCAATGCGGGTGCCTGGGTTTTTGCCAGTCCTTTTATCTTAGGCCAAATCGCACCTTATTTCAAAGATGCCAAAGTAGGGGTGGGTGCCTGGTACAACCTCAACAAGGCAATTATAGCATCGCTGGAGTTTCACAAACCTTCTTATTTTGTGGCGTTTAACTTTGACTGGCCAACGGCTCAATCGTCTACCATCTGGCAGGGACACAGTGTGTTTGAAATCACCGTAGGATTTAAGTTTAAGCGCAAGCCCCTTAAAAAACCTCACTACGAAATCCCCCCCATCGACCCAGACTCAGGCATGAAGTTTAACCCTGTACCTCCAGGGGCTATTCCTATGGCCATGGTGCCTACTCCTCCCCCACCCAAAGAAAAGCCGAAAACCAAGCCAGGGCTCGAAGATGGCGCTTTCCGCTTTAAGCTGGGCAGTGACGAGTTGGACGAAAAGTCGAAGGCTTTGCTGGACAGTGTAGCCCAAAAGATGATGGAGTTTCCAGAGGCAGAGATTGAGGTATCGGGACACACTTGTAACATTGGTACCAAAGCGGGTAACCTGAGATTATCGAAAAAACGTGCTGAGGCAGTGCGTAAATACTTGATGGAATACGATGGTATTGACCCCAAACGCATTAAAACGGCTGGGTATGCCGATAATCGTCCGTTGGTACCCAACATTAACGAGCCTAACCGTAAGAAAAACCGTAGGGTAGCATTTAAGATGAAGTTCCCGGATAGTTAGAAGCACCAACAGGGTGCTAGGGACTAGGCGCTAGATTCTGGGTACACCCTGTTATATAGGCAACTAACAAATACATAGTACACTCATTTTCAATAGATTACAAATTTGTTAGTTAAAAGTATTAGATTTAGCCAGAAGCACGTATACTTCTGGCTTTTTATCAATTGTTGGCTTGTGAATGTACCTAAATTTAGTTTTCAAAAAAGATATCGAAAGATGATCATTTTTTTATATACTACGTTAGGCTTCATACCAACATATTATTAACTTTCAGCAAAGCATTTTTGTCCATTGTTTCATCAATGCCTTGCCTCTCTTCGTAAAATATTCAACTCAATACAAAATATGACAACCATGCAATACTTACGAACTTTTACCTTTTTTTCCTTATTTTTAATATGTACCTGGGGTGTTCAAGCCCAGTTTAAAGAGGTGAAAACCGGAATGGTTAACCTCAAGTATAGCTCAGTAGCCTGGGGCGATCAGGACAACGACGGTGACCTGGATGTGTTTATGATGGGATGGGACGGTAAAAAACGAGTTACCCGCATTTATAACAACAACAATGGACAGTTTGAAGACATTGAGGCAAGTTTGCCAGGGGTAAACAGTGTAGCGTCGAACAACCTTGCCTGGACTGACCTGGACAACGACAATGACCTTGACTTGGTGCTGACCGGGCAAGACGGGGAAACTCGAATTGCCAAAATATACAATAACGAAGGCAGTAATTACTTCAAAGAGAGTCCTCAAAACCTGGATGGAGTATACGCCAGTACCGTAGTGTGGGGCGACTATGACAACGACGGTGACTTGGACTTGTTGATGGCGGGCAATACCAAAAATGGTGGTAGAAAAACCCAAATTTTCAGGAATGACAAGGGTAAGCTGGTAAAAATAAAGACAAATTTAATAGGCATCTCACGCGGGACAGCTGCCTGGGGTGACTATGACAACGATGGTGACTTAGATATTTTGGTATCGGGTAGGTACCACCCTACCCAAAAATTGGCGAAGTGTATCATCTATCGCAACGACAATGGCAAGTTTACTGACATTAACGCCAACATTACCGGACTTTTACGGGGGGCAGCTGCCTGGGGCGATTATGACAATGACGGGGATTTGGATTTGTTGATGTGTGGATTGACTGATCAGGGCAAAAGGTTGACCAAGTTGTATAAAAATAATAAGGGCAGGTTTTTGGCAATCAATACCAACCTGATCCAGGTATCACGTAGCTCGCTTGCCTGGGGTGACTATGACAACGATGGTGACCTCGATATTTTGATTACAGGAATGGACAATCAGGGCAAGCGACGCTCTAAGATTTACCAAAATAATGGGGGTAGTTTTAAAGACATCAATGCTCAGCTTATAGGTTTGTCAGCTGGGTCGGCAGCCTGGGGCGACTATGACAATGATGGCGACCTTGATATTTTGATTACGGGTGAAGATCAGAGTTTTAACCAACACACCAAGATCTACCAAAACAACCTTAACAAGGGCAAAGAGGTAAAGATGCACCCTCCGTCGAACTTGAACGCTGAGGTAAAAGGCAAAGATGTAGTATTGAAATGGGCAAAGATAAAAGACCTCAAGGGCATTACTTATAACATAAGAATAGGCACTGCTCCAGGCAAAAATGACCAACTTTCGCCTATGGCAGACGCTCAAAGTGGCTTTAGGTTGGTGGTAGAAAACGGCAACGCTCATCACCACGACAATTGGCGGATAAAAAACCTGCCTCCAGGCAAGTATTACTGGAGTGTACAAACTATCAATGGGGCTTTTCAAAGCTCTAAGTTTTCAGAAGAGAAATCTTTTGAGGTACAATAAAAAGTTTAAACAAATGTCTACAAAAAAACCTCTGCCTGATGCCAGGCAGAGGTTTTTATTTTGTACAAATATTAAGTGACGGTTGCATAATAGTTTTATCTACTTTCAAACTCGTCACTAAAAGCGTTATAACTAAAAACTAATATGACTAAATGACTTGTTCACAATAGGTGTTCGGAACTTAGAAAAAATTTAAAAGCCAGGTAAGACAAAGAAATTTAAACTAAATACAGGCAGTTATTACAAACACGTCACTAAATCTGACGAATGTTAATTCTCTTGATTTCGCTTGACTTATGTTCTTCATAAAATGGGGCCAAAATCTGCAGTTCTCCGTTTTCAAACACTGCCTCAATAGCCTCTACATTTACCCCTGAACTAATAGGCAACACCTGGAAAAAAGGGGTAATGACGCCCTCACTCGATTCGTCTTCTTCCAATGTGGTGTAAATCATCAACTGGTCACGGTTTATTTCAATATTGTAGGCTTCAATAGGCACGGTTGGCGCCTTTATTTTTACTGTGTAGCCATCTTCAGACTGTATAATTTTCATTTGAGTAGCCACAATCCCTCCAGCTACAGTGTTCAGTGCACGCACATCTTGTGCTATGCTTTTCAAAAGACCTTTTTCTATGGTTACTTCGTTGGTTTGCATATTATCTTCCATTTTGTTCTTTAGTTTAGTGTTGGGGAATATTGTTGATTTCAAAGAGGAGTTTATCAAAGGCTGTACCAGTGCTCAAAACCAACAAAAACCCACTGATTTGCAAGGCTTTACAGCCACAATGTCACATTTATACTCTCCATGCCCAGCAACAGCTGACTTTATGACACAAAAAAGCCCGACAATAATGCCAGGCGATTATCATACATAGTAAAAGGTAAAAAGGCTGCGTTGAACATTTGCCTTTAATACGGGTTTAGCGTAGCATAAGTTTTACTTTTCCACCAATCCAACAACCCACCGAAATCAACTGTCCTTTTTGCATTCCATAAGTATGTGCATCTACTATATCGGGGCACTGTACCTTGGCTTTAGCCATTTTGGCGGCATTGCCTGCTTTTTGGTACATTTCATAAGCTGCTATGTATACTGCACGGTTCAGCACGGGGTTTTTATTGGTACAAATTTGCCCGCTGTTGTAATACATATCGCCGATCAGGTTATACGCTTTTGGGGCAAACTTGGCATCTGCGGCGGCGGCTTTCAAGGCAAAGCTTCGAGCACTTGTCTTATTTCCTTTTCTTCTTTTTGCCTTGGCAATCGTATAATACGCGCTTGCTTTTTCTTTGCTGGTTTTGGCAAGCTCAGGCAATTGATCCATCAACTCCTCTACCTTAGCATAATTTTTTTGTTTTTTATAGATACTGATTATCAGCAATGCCCCCTCATAGGTAGGAGTTGCTTTAAATAATTTTTCGCTCATAATAGCAAAGGTAGAGTCTTGGCCGCAAGGGGCTGACGGGTTGGTTTTCCTTATTTCGATCAACAAGCGCATAATCTCTTTGATCGTTTCGATATCGTGGGGGTTTTTGTGATAATCGGGCATGTAATACAAATTAACAAACTCACAAGAAAGCATGGGTTTACCTTCTTTGCTTTTCGATCTAATGATCTTTTTGAAAGTATCATCTACATAGTTTTTTACTTCAGTCCAGTGTTGGGGGTATTTGGGCATATTGGCATTGATAATACTGGTGAGCTTATCGTAAGTATCTACTACTTCTTTACCCGTAATATTTCCCTTTCGGTATTGCTGCGAAACCATATACATATAGTTTGACACACTGCGGTAGTAGGTATTATTGCCATTGAGGGCTATAATTTTGGTATACAGTTTAAACAAATCATCGACTTTGTCGGGGCGGCTTCCCCAATAAAAAAAGGCGTAATGTCCTTTTTGGTTCATTACCTTTGCCTCTTCGCCAAAATGTTTTACGCGCATGTCATAAATCTCCAGGGCTTTGTCCTGATATTGGGCTTTTTGCTGTGCGTCAGAAGTTTCCTTTACCAAATTATGGTATAGGTTATAACCTTTGATATAGATGTTTTTATGAAAGTCAGGTTTATTTTTCAAGAACCAATTCAACGGTGGGATGGCTTTTTCATACTGCTTTGCCTTGTACAAATCGTCAAACATTACATACTTTTCTTTTTCTTGTGGGGTTTGGGCAAAGGCCAATACGGGTATAAACAACAGTAACCAGAAGGCCTGAGAAATATATTTCATCATTTTTACAACAAACATTAGTATAAACATTGGATATAACTGCTTTTGCTAGAATAATCAACCAAAACAAAAGCTATAATTACAAGTATAGAAGGTTTAACAACAAAAAACAACTATATCCTTAGTTTTTAAACTAATACTTTAAGAGTTGGTCATTTATTACTTATAAAACACACTACATAGGCTCAAAAAAAAACAAACCCCAGAAAGAGCTCCTTTAAATGTCAAAAAACGCCTGACTATCATACTATTTTAACCACAAAAACAGCAAATTAAGTGATTAACCCTCATTAAAGCATCACATCAATTGATTAATTAAATTATTTTAACATAAAGTTTAAACAATTAGAATTTACAAGCGTTATCTCCAATAAAGACGCTAATTTATACTCTCTGACAAACAATGAATGCATCTTCTAAAACCCACAAAAACACCTTAAAAACTCTATAAAAACAAAGTAAATTTTATTATAAAACTTTATATAGAATAATATTCTACAAATATTCACTTAATCAAAAAATTTCATTTCATATAAAAAAACGACCTATACTGGTTCTAGTGTTACCAAGATATTTAAGAGTATTTTCCCTACTGTTTACTTCTATTTTCTTCTAGTTTTCCTTTTTAAATCACCTAAACAACTTACTAAAAGATACTTATAAGCAAAATATAATTTCTTTATTTTCTTATTGTACACTATAATATTTTCTTAAAATTTCCTTTCAAAAATATTGTTTACCTCTAGTGTATCGTAAAAATTTAAACAATATGCTTTGTATACTTTTTGTTTACCTGCCTTTTTTGGACTCATACCATATCAAATGGTAATATTGCATCGAGTTATTTGACTCAAACACCAATTATCTTACACAATTATTTTAAAAAAATATGAAGAAGTTAAATCTATTACACAGCCTATTTTTAATGGTACTTGCTGCCTTTACCTTTTCGTGCAAACAACAAGAGACTACCCCTAACCAAAGCCAAAAGCAAGGCTTGAGCCAAGAGGTAGTGGACAAGTTTGCCAGCTTGGGCTTTGACGCCCGTGATGGGGTATATGGCCAAGTAACCAATCCGTTGACAGGGAAAACTCAAACAGGGTATACCCTCGAAAAAGATGTGTTTATTTCAGACGATCAACTAAAAAGCATGCTTGCCAGCCCCAAAACAAAAGGTCCTAAAGGTGAGCAATACCGTACTTTTAGCTTAGTAAATGCTCCTCGTACTATTCGTGTAATTGGTTACACTGGTGGTGGTGGATATGGTTTGGGCAACACTTTAAGAACAGCGTTACAGCAAGCCATCCAACGATACAATGCGGCTGGCATTAGCTTACGTTATACTTTGGCTTTTGGGACCAACTTCAACGCGTATGACATTGTGGTTTATCAAGTGCCTAACAATCAGGTAGGTGCTCAGGCTGGTTTCCCAAGCGGTGGAGCTCCTTACAAATGGGTACAGATGAACTCTGGCGTAAACAACGCTGGTTTACAAACTGCACGTCACATTACAATGCACGAACTTGGACACTGCATCGGTTTCCGTCATACTGACTGGTTCAATCGCTCTATTAGCTGTGGACAAGGTGGAAGCGAAGGTCAAGGTTTCGACGGAGCCATCAACATTCCTGGTACTCCTACCAGCTACGATGCTCAGTCTATCATGTTGTCTTGTGGTGGTTTAGGTACTCCTGGCGAGTTTTCTTACTATGACAACGTGTCTTTAAACTACATGTACTAATGACCACAAGTGCTTACTTACAATATCTCATACTTTTATAATATTTGTAGTATATAGTTAAGCTATGAAACCCTGGTGCTCATGTGTCAGGGTTTTTATATGTAGAGGATTGTTTAAATGAACACAAAACTCATTAGAAATCACTCTAAATGCGAAAATTTAACCGCAGGAGGCTTGCCTCCAAGCTCTGCGAAGCTAAACAAGCTCTTATTTATCGAGGTACACTTCTCCCCCATCAATAATTTTCTGCACTTGCATCATCACTTCAAAAAACACCTTGAGCTTTTCGTCTGGGATAGTCTCATATACAGCATGGTTGAATTTAAGTACGGTTTGGCGCGCATGCTCTCTGCCTTCTTTGCCTTTATCCGTCAAAAATATCCTAAAAAAACGACGATCTTTAGTATCCTGTACTTTATAAATCAATCCGTCATTTTCCATGTTTTTTAACGTACGGGTAATGCTTCGAGCTTCTAAACCTAGCAAAGGGGCTATCTTAGTAGAAGGTGTTCCTTGCTCTAAATCTATATTTAGCAAGATATACCCTACCGAAACTGTTACGTTATACTTGGCAGCTTCAGCATTGTACATACGCGCTATAGCGTGCCATGTAGCTTTGATATGAAAATCTACGGTTTCTTCTGGCTTCATTCGTTTTCCATTTTTCCCTACGATCATAAGTTGCAAATTAATAAAAAATATTGTGCATGCATACTATTTTTTCGGCGGATACACCAAATAATGCATCATTGTACCAAAAATCCTACAAAATGATCTTTGGTAAAAGTTAATGGTTACTGTTCCAATATTCCTTGCGATCGAGCACATGTGCCTTAATTATGTCTGCTACAAGTTGTTGTTCTGCGGGCTTAAGTGGACAACGATGCAGGTGTTTCATGGGCAACTCCTGAAAAATAGAAGCGTAAAATACCAGTGCTGTAATGTAAGCGCCAACTTTGGTAGGATGACTGCCGTCTGCCTGCCATAAGTGTGACTGCGGCAAGCGATAATGTAACTGTTGCCAAACGACCCCTACTGGAGCTATAGGTATGCCTAGCTCATCAGCAATTTTTTTGTGAGTATGCACCAAACTGTTTTGCGCTTCAGTAAAACTCCTGAAACGTTGATAATAAGGTACTCCCTCTAAACGAATGCCCGTATCATGGGTATGCTTGCGCGCCCAAAACAGGAAAAACATACTTTGGGTCTTGTGTTGCTTGGCCCAGGTATCTATAGTACGAACAGCTTCATACATTTGAGTGGTTTGCACAAAGGGGATAATGCTTTGCTCTTGTAATATTACCCAATTGAAATTTTGCTCTTGAATCATTTTTTTCACCCGGCGGTTTCGGCTGTGGTCTTGCAAACGCCGTCCTCCACTGGCTACCGACTGCACTGCAACATTTTTTTTGTTATGCTGAGCAAGTTGGGTAAACATTTCTGGCATTCGATGATAATAAGTATAGCTATTGCCCAAAAACAACACTTTGACCAAAGGTACCTGTTGATTTTGTTTGTGTGTCTCAGTCTGGCAACTCAGGCAAATAAAAACACAAGCAATGACACTGAACTTTTGGAGGAATAATAACATATTAACAGTATAAATTAACTTTGGTCGCTGAAACAACTAATAAAAACATACAGCTTGAAAACTACAAAACGAACTTTTCCTGTGTAGTTCTGTCAGTCAGCATGACAAAACTCCAGATGGATTTTATAACTCATATACTGGGTACTAAGTTTTCACAATGTTTATCAACTACACCTTTGTCCACTTTACTTACCAGTACTCTATCTTCTCCCAAAAATCCTCCCTAAGCCTTGCAAAACAGGCCTATAAACCAGCAAAATGTTTTTATCAGAGGTTTAAAAAATAATTAATGGTCACTATTTATGAAACAACGATACAATTTAGCTATCTTTAGTTAAAGTAACGCGTGGGTAATACAATCACTCCCCAAATACGCAAAGCCTGCCAACATAGTTAAATGTCATATCGACTTGGTAACTCATAAAAAGTTAGAATGACTCCTTACAAAAAAACACTCAATCATTTATAAATTAAATTATGAAACACTTTTTTGTATGTATCGCTTTTATGCTGGGGTATGTTACACCAGGCATAGGGCAAGCAGGTCTCAGCAAGTTTGTTTTTTCGGCAAGTAAAACCAAAGTATTGCCAGGAAAAACCCCTGATCGGGGCAATGATGGTAAAATCAAAGAAGTAGACCAAATAGGGCACTTGGGGCTAGTATCGTTGTACTACCAAAACGCCTGTTATACTGGTGGCCGTTACAACCACAACGATTTTAAAGTAAGCCAAGGCAAAGTACGCTCAGGCAAACTAAGTTTTGATGCTTATCAGGTATTTGCCCCTCGCCATAAGGCAAGCAAGTTTTTGGCGTCACAGCATTGTCTTGCCTTTAAATTTCCAAAAAAACAGTCCTACACCATTTATACCCTAGAAGCGGGCAAAGTGGATAAGGTGGCAAAGGTAAATGCACGTCAGGTAAACACCGCCAGATTTACACCCATAAAAACGCTCAAAGTAAGTAAGATAAAAAATCAGGTGATTTACTTTTTTGCCCCTACCAGCCAACGTATTAGTAGCTTTAAGCAACTGTCTGCCAACACTGAAGGTTCTCAGATTAAAACAACTCTACTAGGCACGGTTTTCAAATACAGGTTTAAGGTCAACGCCTCAGTGTTTCATACAGGCAAAGACTATGGTAAAAATCGTCAATTCTTTTTGCTGAAAAACCCCAAAAACAGGGTGCAAATGATATGGCAGGACAAAAAAAACAAGCGCATTTACTTGAGTAACTTTACGGCTGGGTTCAAAAGTCAACAAAACTTCCCTTTGTACAACCCTCAAAAGGCCGATTTGTTGGCAGCCACTAACGACACTCAGGGCAATCTTTATTATTTCACTTACCAAGGCAGCAAGGGCAACACCAGGGTAGCCCTGTATAAAGCCACTATATCGGGTAAGTTTTTAAAAACCAAACAGTACGACACCTCTAAAAAAGGCTTAAACATTTACAACTTTCGCAATTATATGGTGAGTCTGCGGCACGCCCAAGGTAAAATAGCCCTGATGATTGGACGTACTATGCATAAGTCGGGCGATGGATTACACCACCAAGGGGGCATTGCCGTAGTATTTGATGCCAATACTTTAAGCAAAATACGCAACCACGGGCAAACTTCGGGGCACTCGTTTGACAACTACCTGACCACCAATAAAGCAGGAAAATTTGTGGCCATTGACTTGGGTGATAATTACCCAAGAGGGGTAAACCTGCACCGTTTTGATGGCACCCGCAGGCGTTCTCAGGTAGTGTATACTTTTAAAACCGAACACGGCACACGTGCTACCTCTCCCTCTGGGCGCAAGTATGACTATTATGCTGAAATAAGTAAGGGGAATAAGAAATATTACAAATGGTCGAACGACAACGGTACATACAGCGAGTTGGGCGGTTTGGTTGAGGTAAGTAACGGATACCTGGTCATGTTTACTGGAGAACCCTCACCTACTGGCAAGGCATTGGACAACAGCCGGGCAGGGTATAAATCGCCTGACCCACGCAATGTAGGCTTGGTAAAGGTGCGCAAAGACTTTGAAAAATCATCGTCAAGGGGCAGCCAAATAAGCGATGACCTGGTACTCTCGCGGGGTATGACCGAATCAGGCGGTTTTTATACATTTGGCGGGCGTTTTTCGAAGCAACGTAACGCAGGCGTAAAGTGGCTGACCAGGTACCGTGACAAAAGTAAAGCAAGTGCCCGTCACCTCAAGGTAGCTCAACTTGGCAATGGGCAAGTTTTGTTGGTATGGGAAGTAGTAAGCAAACAAGGCTACCATACTACGTATCAAAACACTTTTGCCCTGAAAATAGACGCCAACGGCAACACATTGGGACAACCAGTGGTTTTGGGTAAACATGTAAGGTTGGGGCGACGAGACGACCTATTGGTAATGGGCAACAAGGTGTTTATTCCAGCTGGCAATGGCGTAGAAAGCAAAATAGAGTTAATTGTGATAAATACGAGGTAATAAAAATATGAGGTGTCTATGTTTTGTCTATGGCAGGAATTAGCCTAAAGCAAAAAAAATGAGTATAATTGTACAAAGGTCAATAAGTAATCCCTTACTTATTCGCTTTTTTCAAAATTGCATTTATTGGTATTTTATTTAATGATAAATGGTCCATTGTTTCTCAATAAGAAATTGAGCAAACCCTTCGTTCAGTGAGTGAAGGGTTTCTTATTTTTAAACCTTCTCATTTTTTTCTTCTATCTACGAATTTTATAAATCATTAAAAATAAAGGTGATATAAAACCGTAGTAACTGGAAGAACAAGGTGTAAAAACCCAGTACCTAAAACCTTTGTAGGTGCTACCTACTGCAAAATACATATTTGCAAAAATCGCTTATTGGTTGTTGGTAGGGTACAACCTTCTGTCTATCGTAAATAATTGTTTTTGTGGGCTGATTTTGTTTTTTTTATATAAAAACAATCCATATAATACTCATGAACAGAAGAACTTTTGTAAAGGTATCAACGGCAGTTAGCGGAGGACTACTGCTGAGCCTGGCACTTCCCGTAGGTAACGTACTGGCAAAAGACCTGCCCACGTTTACCCCCAACGCTTTTTTAGAAATAGATACTCAAGGGTTGCTCACTTTTACGCTTACCAAGCTAGAAATGGGTCAAGGGTCGGGTACGGGGCTACCCCAGATTTTAGCCGATGAACTGGGCGCTGATTGGCAACAAATCAAGATAGTAAGGGCTACCTATGACAAAAGGTTTAGCCGCAACGAACAAGGTACCACAGGAGGCAGCTCCAGCATTCGCAAACTTTGGCACCCCTTACGCAAAGCAGGCGCCACAGCACGCATGCTTTTGGTAGAAGCAGCCATACAATACTGGCAACGAAAACACAAAGGCGTGTTTAATCAGCAAAACTGTTATACTCAAAACGGGCAAGTGATCCATCGGCCTTCGGGCAAAAAACTCGCCTTTGGCAAAATAGCCGGAGCTGCTGCCAAACTACCTATACCCGAAAAGATCACGTTTAAAAAAACATCGGCATACCAGTACATAGGCAAATCGGTAACAAACCTAATCACCCCTGGCGTAGTAAAAGGGCAAGACGAGTACGGAATCAACACAAAAATTCCGGGCATGCTATACGCTGCTGCCGTACGATGCCCCGTGTACAAGGGTACGCTTAAAAGCTATGATGCTAAAGCAGCCCTTGGCATAAAAGGCGTACAGCAAGTAATAAAGGTGACCAATGTTGACCTTAAGAACGATCCTTATGTGTTTGACAGTGTAGTGGTGATTGCTCGCTCTACCTGGGCGGCTTTTAAAGGTAAACAAGCCCTAAAAGTACAGTGGAACGAAGGCAAAAATGGCCAACGTAGCCTCAAAAGTGTACGCAAAGAGATACTGGAAGCAGGCAAGTTGCCTATTACCAAACCTACCGTAAACCTGGGCGATACTACGGCTGCGTTTAAAGATGCTGAAGTAATAGAAGCCACCTACGAAAACCCTTTTCAAGCACACGCCTTGCTTGAGCCAATGAATGCCGTTGCTAAAATAGAGGGCAATCAATGCGAGGTATGGGCGAGTACCCAATCGGCACAAAATGCCACCCAGGCAGTGGCAAAAGTAACTGGGCTCAAAGAAGAAAACATTACCATTCATGTATTGCCTGGTGGAGGCTCTTTTGGGCGACGCGGCGAAGACCACATCGTAGAGGCTGTATTGGTGTCTAAAGCCATTGGTGGCAAACCAGTAAAAATGGTCTGGACACCCGAAGACGGCATGCAGCACGACCAATACCACCCTTACCACTATAGTAACTACCGGGCAGCCATTAAAAATAACCAGTTGGTGGGGTGGGAAAACAAAATAGTACGGGCTTCTGGCAGTCAGGGAGGTAACCGCCTTTATGATATTTTTTATCATTTTGGCAATGCCAAAAACCAGTGCACCTTAGTAGACCCACCCATTCCTATAGGCGCCTGGCGCAGCGTATCGGTACACTCGGCTACCTTGGGCATGGAATGTTTTATGGACGAAATAGCTCATAAACTAAAACAAGATGCTTACAAGCTCAGAATGGAGCTGCTCAATCACCCTGTAGAGTTGGTAGGCACTGGCGACCGTGCCAAACTGATCCAAAATTTCAGGAAACTCACCCGCAAGCGCTTTCGCCAAGTACTGCCCAAAGTAGTAGAGGTAGGTCAATGGGGCAAAAAAATGCCTAAAGGACACGGACAAGGGCTGGCAGTAGCGGGATTTTCGCGCACGGCATGCGCCCAAATAGCCGAGGTGTCGGTAAACCAGGGAAAACTTAAGGTACATAAGATCACTTGTGTAATGCACCTGGGCAAGGTCATCAATCCTCACTTTGTCAGGGGGCAAGTAGAGGGGAGCATTATCTGGTCATTGGGGGCTTTGCTGTATGGTGGAGTAGACTTTGAAAACGGCAGAGTAAAACAAAGCAATTACCACGACTATAAAGTACTACGTATGGACGAAACCCCCGAAATAGTAGTACACTTGATAGAGAGCGAGGATGACCCTACAGGAGCAGGCGAACCTGCGGTGCCACCTTTAGCCCCAGCAGTGCTCAACGCTATTTTTGCCGCTACTGGCAAACGTATCCGAAAAATACCTGTACTGCCCAAGGATTTGGTTTAAACCTGTGACCAAAATAAACCCCAAATATCGTGAGACATTTGGGGTTTAGTAAATCGACAAAAATAAGTTGTTCTATAGAGCCTTATCTTATGCTTTGTGCTACTTCTGCTTTTTTACCCACTTTACATAGTTGGCAAACTTTTCGTTTTCCATCAGCTTGTCTTTAGTGTTGTAGTGTAAGCCTAAGTCTTTGAGCTCAAAAAACTTATGAATTGTAGAGTGACACATTCGGCACAAGTTCAATCCTCTGGTTTTCATTTCTTCTTTGCCAAACTTTCTTAAAAAAAGCTTCTTTTTATGCAAATTACAAGGAATAAGGTGGTGGAAGCTGAGCGATTTTTCTCGTCCGCATATTTCACAATCACCATATCGTATACGTGTCATGAGTGTATTCAATTAATTGGTTCATACTGTCCCTGTTCTGCGCTCTTTCCTGCTTCTATAGTCCCTGATAAAACACGTATAAAAACCTCAGAAAGAGTGCTGGGTGTAAGTATATACGGAACAACCCACAAGATAGGTTAGGCAAGAGACAGAGGCGATGAACCTGCTGTAACATAAAAAAATAATGCAGTGCTTGTATGACTAATGCAATAGTTATAGGTTTGTTTGATGGTATACCTATTAACCTGAACTAAGCTTGATATAAGTTGATAGTTGGTCTATCACCATTTCATATTAAACTATAGAAAACTATGAATTATAAATTGATTACCCAAGGCATGATGCTTTGTTTGCTTGCTGTGGTAGTGGCCGGACAAACATCTTTTGCCCAACAATTAGACAAAAAAATACCCTTTGATGCGCAGGTAAGAACTGGTAAGCTAAAAAATGGATTAAAATATTATATCCGTAAAAATGCCAAACCAGAAAAAAGGGTAGAACTAAGGCTTGCCGTAAATGCTGGGTCTATGCAAGAAAACGACAACCAACAAGGGCTGGCTCACTTTGTAGAACACATGGCCTTTAACGGTACTAAAAACTTCAAGAAAAACGAGTTAGTAAGTTATTTGCAATCGGCAGGGGTAAAATTTGGTGCCCACCTGAATGCTTACACTAGTTTTGACGAAACAGTATACATGCTCAGGTTACCTACTGATAAGCAAGAGGTAATGGATAAAGGCTTTCAGATTTTGGAAGACTGGGCGCATAATGTAAGCTTTGACAACAAAGAAATTGACAAAGAACGTGGTGTAGTAATAGAAGAATGGAGACTGGGGCGAGGCGCTGGACAACGCATGCGCGACCAATACTTTCCAGTATTACTTAATGATTCGCGTTATGCCAAACGCTTGCCCATAGGCAAAAAGAAAATTCTAGAAAACTTTAAATACAATACTCTAAAGCAATTTTACAAAGATTGGTACCGCCCCGACCTAATGGCAGTAGTAGTGGTGGGTGATATTGACTTAGACGCTATGGAGAAAAAAATCAAACAGCATTTTTCTCGCCTAAAGCCAGTAAAAAATGTCCGCGAAAAAAAACTATATCCGGTGCCTCCTCACCAAAAAACCTTTGTATCTATCAATACAGATAAAGAGGCGCCCTTCTCACAAGTACAAATCATTTATAAAAAACCACTCAAGAAGGTAAAAAACCTGACAGATTATCGCCAGCAAATTATCAATCGCTTTCATAGTGGTATGCTCAACCAACGTTTGCGTGAGCTTACCGAAAAAGCCGATCCTCCGTTTATCAATGCGGGCTTTTATTACGGCAGCTTTATCCGATCTATAGACGCCTACTCAGGCTCTGTACTTGCCAATGGCGATGATATTTTGGGCGGCTTGAGGGTAGCATTGACCGAAAGCAAACGCGTACGAAAACACGGCTTTACCAAAGGAGAGTTTGAGCGTTATAAAAAAACAATTCTGAACAGCTACAAACGCGCCTATAACGAACGCAAAAAAACCGACTCTAAAAGTTTTGCCCGTGAATATGTGGCTCACTTTTTACAGAAAGAACCTACCCCAGGAGTAAAGTTTGAATATGAGTTTGTCAAAAAGGTATTGCCTACAATTACTTTAGCAGAAGTAAACGCTTTGTCTAAAAAGTGGATCACCAAGGACAACCGGGTAATCATTATCAACGCTCCAGAAAAAAAAGGAGTGATTGTACCCACCGAGGCACAAGTAAGAACTGTGCTCAAAGAGGTAGCTTTCAATGCGGTAAAACCTTATAAAGACAAGGCAGTAGGGACTAAACTGATGGATAAAATGCCCACAGCGGGCAAAGTAACCAATACCAAAACATACCCCAAGTCGGGTACTACCGAGCTTACCCTCTCTAATGGTATTGTGGTTACTTTGAAACCTACCGATTTTAAAGATGATCAGGTGTTGTTTAACGGCTACAGTTTGGGGGGGTATTCGCTGGCTGCCGCCAAAAACCACGTCTCGGCAATTTATGCTTCGCAAATTATAGTTGCTAGTGGCGTGAGCAAATTCAAAGCAGCCGACCTACGCAAAATGATGGCAGGCAAATCCGTCAGTGTAAAACCTTATATTCGTGAGGTGACCCACGGGGTGAGTGGTGCTACTACTCCGCAAGACCTTGAAACGGCCTTGCAAATGACTCATTTGTACTTTACCCAACCTCGCAAAGATGAGACGGCGTTTAAATCAATGAAAAACCAGTACAAGAGTATGATGCAAAACCTGATGGCAAATCCTAATTTTTACTTTCAAGACCAGTTAACAAAAATTAAGAATCAAAATCATCCCCGTGCCGCTGGTTTCTTTCCTACCAAAGAAGAGTTAGAAAAAATAGACCTTGATCAGACAATGGCTTTTTATAAGCGCATATTTAGCAATGGTCAAAATTTTAAATTTGTATTTGTGGGCAACTTTAAGGTGGACAAGATCAAACCATTGCTTGAAAAATATATCGGTAGTTTGCCTACCACCCAACAAAAAGCTACTTTCAAAGACTTAGGGATTCGTCCGCCCAAAGGCAAAGTAACCAAAAAGCTGTACAAAGGCAAAGACCCTAAAAGTCAAGTACACCTGTCGTTTATGGGGGCAGCCAAATACAGTACAAAAGATGCCTCACTGATTAAAGCGCTTGCCGAAGCACTCAGTATTAAATTGATTGAAAAGCTACGCGAAGAAAAAGGAGGAGTGTATGGAGCGGGTGCTTATAGCTATATGCAAAAAAAGCCTTATGATAATTATGCCATCGTAGTGTCTTTTCCTTGTGCCCCAAACAATGTAGACGACTTGGTAACTGCCACGATGGGCGAAATAAAGAAAATACAAAAGAGTGGCATCAGCAGTAAGGACTTAAAAAAGGTGCAAGCCCAACAAATACGCAGTATGGAAACCAACATGAAAAACAACCGCTATTGGCTAAACACCCTGCGTAGTGCTTATGTCAATGAGAAAGATCGAGAAAAAATAACCGAATATGAGCAAAGTATTCAGGCGTTGAATTCTAAAGATATGCAAAAAGCTGCTCAAAAATACTTTGATATGAAAAACTACATCAAAGTGGTATTGTATCCCGAAACAATGAAAAAGTAGCAAGACAAATCCTTATTTTGAGTTTTTTCGTACCATCAACGAAGCCAGGCAGTGTACTGGCTTCGTTTTTTTATGTATAATATTACCCTCCTGTTGGATAGTGTTTGTTATTATTGAATATATAGTTCTTACTATTAACTTTACCCCAGTTTAAATCTGACCATCACTTTCTGGCATTATAGCAATGACAAGATCAACACCTACTCAATTGAGAATTCTTTGGCTTACCGAAAACTACTACCCCAACAAAGGAGGAATGGCTCAGTCTTGCGACCGCATCGTGCACCATTTGCGTGCCGACGGGGTATTGGTAGATGTAGTGCATTTTACCAACCACCTGACCAAAACCAAGGTAGTAAGCGTGCAAAACGGTAAAAATATTGCATTTGCTATGCACCCCGACGTGTCGCACAGTTTGAACCTGGTCTGGTCATTTATAGAAAACTACAACCAGGAACTCGCCCAGGCACAAAGCCCTGCTATTACCCATTTGGTAGCTTTTGGTGGACAAGTGCCTATGTTGGCCGCTCCTATATTTGCCGCCTGGCTTCGGTTACCCTACGTAGTATTGCTGCGCGGCAACGACTTTGATACGGGTATATTTTCACCCAAAAGGCAAGAGATATTAAAAAACGCCCTCCTCAATGCCGCCCATATTTGTGTAGTAAGCAAAGACAAAATGGACAAAATCAAAGGCTTATTTTCTCAGGCTAGAGTAAGCCATATTGCCAACGGCATAGACCTTAACGAATGGCAATTGCTTGCCTCAGACAAGAAAAAAGCCCAAGAATGGCGTAACACCCATGTAACCCAAGTCAGTACTCGAAAGGTGTGGGGAATGTTTGGGCATTTAAAATCAAAGAAAGGCGTATTGTTTTTTTTAGAAGCGCTCAAGCTATCAGGTAAACTGCCACAAGTGCATTTGCTTATTATAGGAGATATGACAGAAGCTGTAGCGAAGTTTCTGGAGGCAAACACTGACATATTACACTATACGCACTACCCGTTTATGGAACGATACGCTTTGTTGCCTTACTATGCTGCCTGCGACCTGGTGGCTATTCCTTCGTATTATGATGGTTTGCCCAATGTAATGATGGAAGCTGGAGGATTGGGAATGCCTTTTATTGCTGCCAAAGCCGGAGGAATGGGCGATTTTCTGGAAGAAGGGGTACATGGGCATTTATTTCACCCTGGCAACTTAGACCAATGCCGCGAGGCCATCAACCAAATGTTTACCTTGTCGGCAGATGAGTTACAAAAAATGGGGGCAAACTGTAAGCAAATGGTACAAACTCAGTTGAACCACCACGATGAAACTGCCAATTATCGACAGATGTTTGAAAATACCCTATCATTACAAAAAAAGGCTTCTGATGATTGAACACCAGAAGCCTGTATAAAATAAGTATGGTTGATTTCACTACAATTGAGCCAAAATCTTTTGTTTCTTTTGTTGAAATTCGTCTTCGGTCAGAATGCCCTTGTCGCGCAAGTCGCCCAAGATTCTCAGTTTTTCAAAAACGGCATCATCTCCAGTGGTTTGCTTGCTGTCAGCACTGTTATCGCTGTCCTTTTTGCCATCTGTCTGGTCACCTTTGTTGTCATCTGCTTCAGGGGTGCCTGGTTTTTCACCAAACCCTACCCTATCCCTCAAATCTTTCACATATTGTTTTCCTTTTTCAAAGGCATCCTTGTACATTTCTTTAGCGCCGCTCATGTCAAATTTAGAAAGCACGGTTGTTACCTGGAGCTGAGATTTAAACACTTGCCCCAAAGCGTAAGTAGAGGCTCCTGATAATACTACCATAGGCACTCCACCAAGCAAAGCTCCCACCACTGGGATAGTTTTCACTGCACTGGCTCCCACTTTTGCCACTCCTGCACCTACAATTGACGAGATCAGGTTTTTTCCAAATCCATCAGAATAGTCCACATCATATATAAGACAAAGTTCCTTGAGCATATTCAATTGAATCGCAGTTACAGCGGCTACGTCTACTATAGGAATAGGTAACGCACCTGCCCCCATAGACCATAAAATATGGTTATCTATCACTCTGTCTGCTTGTGTCGATTTATCTGCCATGAAATTATATAGTAAAGTTAAGTTTTCAGCAATATAACAAAATGTCCCATAAGGAACAATATATTATTGAAATACGCAAGCAATATAGAATAGTTTAGAGAAGCTTATGAGAAGCGCACAAAGTAGCCACATAATCAATGAGTTACACTTTGATTTTCAGCACTATAGCAAAAATTCAGCCGTTTATTTTGACCGTTTCTGGCACGAAATTTCCTTGTTGGTATTTGTATTTTTTAAAGATTTATTCTTAGGAATTGAATCGCATACAATGGATGTTTTTTTATACCACAAAACAAAGCCGAAACCAGCTACGCCAGACAAAAGTACACTTCTGTACACCATTGAAAACTTTTACAAAATGAAAATAGTAAATTTCGATCGGGAAGTTGATCAACTACTAAGCTCCAACGACTGGAATAATATAGACTTGCTTGCTAAGATTTTAAAAGGATTTAATTATACTCCCAAATATACTCAACAGCTTATTCGCAAGATTACTTATTTGTATTTTGATGAATTTTTACCCAACCTGGAATACCACCGTTTTGGGAGCACACTCATCAATAAAAATACATTTACCCTTATTTTTAATCGCCTCAATGAGTATTTAGACATTCCATATATGATTGTGGAAATTTCGTCTGACAGTATTCAAATCAATGCTTATTTGCAACAAAGCGATGAAGTGGCGCAGACAAAGCCTGTACAAATAGAGCTCGACGAGTTGGCAAGATTTTTATTTTACGGGCTCAAAGCCAAATTTGAGATTGGAGAGTTAAGGGCGTAGTTGTATACGCGCTTAAAAATGAATAGATATATGGGGGAACCAACCTTGGATGGTTTCCCTGTTTTTTTTCGATAACTGGTTCCCTCTCAAGTAGAGATGCTCAAGATTGACCAGGTTTTGAAAACTGTCTGGCAAATAAGTGAGCAAGTTATCGTTTACATTGAGCCTTTTGAGCGATGGCAAATGCCCCAAAGACGCAGGAAGTTGTTGAATTTGATTATTTTGTATACTCAATTCTTCGAGTTGCTGAAGTTTGCCCAAAGACGCAGGTACTCCCCGAAGGACATTGTTTTGCACACGCAATATTTTGAGCCGCGCCAAGTACCCAATAGAGTCAGGCAGGTTGCTTAAATTGTTGTTGTATAGATGCAGCTTTTTGAGTTGAGTAAGCGTTTGCCAGTCAAGCGGCAATGCATTGATATGGTTGTATGACAAATTTAACTCTTGTAAACCTCTCAGTTGGGTGATTTCCTTGGGCAGTTCTGTCAATTGATTATACTTTGCATATAAAATTTTAAGCTTTTGTAGTCTGTTTAGCCTGGCAGGTAAAGCCCGCAATCGGTTATCGTCTAGCTGGAGCTCGGTAAGCTGGGTAAGCCGACCAATAGTCGCAGGCAATTGGTGTAAGTTGTTCCAACGGAGCCAGCAAACTTTCAGCCTTTTGAGTTGCCCTATGTCTGGGGGTAATTGCTCAAGGTCGCAGTTTTCTATACATAACTCTCTTAATTTTTTAAGCTTGCCTATCTCAGGCGATACACCCGCCAAACACACTCCTGATATGTACAATGCTCTCAAAGAATGTAAAGGAAACATGAGCCCGGTTTCGAAACACAACGCCTGGTAATGTGCTTTTATGATCGGTAGTAACTTGCTTGGTACACCTGTACCTTTCATTAAATAAAAAGCCAGGCGAACTTGACCTGCATCACTACTCAAAAGCAACTGCTTTAATTTTTTCTCTTGGGTTGATGTAGTATTTGAGAAAGTTTTTTTAGTTTTTAAGAATGAAAATAATTTTTTAAAGGAAAAATCAGCCATCATTGCAAGGGTTAGGTAGGTACAGAATACCAAAAAAACAACAAAAATAGGGAGGTTTGATTAGATTTGTATAAATTCAACTATAAGTTAACACAACGATAACCAAAGCCAGTTGCATATTAATAACTTATATTAATTATGCTTTTTTTGGTTTAATTCTCAAACAATCAGATGGTTAGTGCGTACATAATTGTTAATAAAAACTCTAAAACTACTTTCTGTGTTCAATCCAATGGAAACCCAAATTCATAACTATTACTTGCTTAAGGAAAACCGAGAAACTGATCAGATGATAAACAATATTAGGACTTTGTTGGCAAACAATGACGCTGATAAAGTAGAACTTGCCCTTCAGCTGATGCAAAACGGGGGCGTTCCTCCCCAGTTGATTACCTATCTTTTTGTTTTGTCACGGCTTCATCCCGAATACCACATTCGCGAAGCATCTCAAGCACTTTATTATGATTGGGCTTCTGAAAGTTTAAAAAAGTTTATTGCCAAATATTACAACAAAATGGCAGAGTGGACATCTGACGAAACTAATGTAAGTCAATGTTTAGAAAAAATTTACCTGCACAAAGATATTGACGCTGTTGACTTGGGCAACCTTTGGGTCAAGTTTCGGGGCAAGGGCAACCTTTTTCGCCTGAAAAACAAAATAGAGCCTGTTCCCCAGGTATTACAAAGCTTGTATAACCCACATAGCAAAACTTTGACCTTGAGCGATTTACAACTGACTCGCTTGCCCGAAGAAGTAACTATGTTTGACATAGAAAACTTATACATAGATGGCAATTTTTTCAAAAAATTACCCCGCTCTTTTTATCAACTAAAAAAACTTCGCTATATTAACTATTACTGGACACCTCTCAAAAAATCGACGCTTGCCAAACTAAGAAAATATTACCCTCATATTACACTTAAGGCATACCCTATCAGCGAAAACTTTGAAGAAGTACCTGTATTAGAAAAGTTATAAATTACTCTAAAGTGACAGGGTCAACTCCCTTTTTGGGTCTGTCGCTTTCTTCTCCTCTTGTGTGCTTGTATTTATCTGCACTCAGCACGCTACCTACTCACTACCAAAACATTACATTTATCATTGCGCTTGTTTACTCCTGCTATCAGGTAGATAATGTCCAGTTTTTTTATTTTTTTTTCTCTCTTCATTTAAACCTTCCGTAAAAGGATATATCTAAAAAATAATTTAGAAATGAGAACCTATTAATTTTAATATCTGTTTTATGAAACATTCCAACACCTTTTTCACGAAATTCATTGTTTTGACTTTGGTAGCCAGTATAGCGCTTTGGAGTTGTAAAAAAGAAGAATCAACTGACCCTACCACTACTTTAGATCAAGAAGTAACCAACAGTAGTGTAGAAACAGCCAGTGAAGCTCAGGAAGAGGCAGACAAGCTAGAATCTGACATAAATGAAATAGAAAAAACTTTCAGCAGTACAATTAATGCACGTACTACTGGTGACACTACTGTAACTTTTAAGCGATGTGCCAGTGTTAGCATTACCAAAAACACTACAGCGAGCACTCGTACCGTAGCCATTGATTATGGCACTGGTTGCACCGACTCTATCACTTCTGGTGGTACATTGGTAACTATTACCCGCAAGGGAAAAGTAACCATTGTGTATACCGGAAAATGGAACGCCCTGAATACTGTAAGCACAACCGCTTTTGCCGGGTACTCTAGCACAATCACCAAAAATGGACAGACATTGAGCCGCACCATCAGTGGCACGCGCAAGGTAACCAACCTAAGTAGCATCACCTTCAACAGTAATGGTTTGACAGGAACTCCTAAATTCCGCTATGAAAATAACCTAACCATTGAATTGCCCGCTATTGACAACGACCGCCCGGCAGCAACCGTGACCTATATAAGTGATAAAACCAAAACCTGGAGCAAAGGCTTTGGAAGCTTTAGTCCTTTTGACGATGAGTTTACAGTGACAGGAACTTTTAGTGGTACTAACCGAAAAGGAGTGGCCTACAGCGCTGAAATACAAGAAGCTGTTACTCACAAAACAGAGTGCTGGAAAAGTAGCATTTTTATGCCAGTATCGGGTAAAGTAAAATATACCACTGCACGTGGTGATGCTACGGTAGACTATGGTGACGGAACCTGTGACCGTAAGGTAACTGTAGTCATTAATGGCAACACGTATGAGTATGATGCAGGACAGTAAAATATAAATGGTGTATACACCAAAATATGTGATTTTATCATCAAAATCTCTTCTGAAATTCAGAAGAGATTTTTTTTTGTTAATTCCCGCTTTACAAATGTCAATTTTATTAACTTATGTTTTTTGATATAACTCATAGAAATTAGCATATTTGAGTGAAAACTTGTCGAAAGTTCGTCTACCGAAGCAATTTTTACTCTTATATATTGTTAAATTTAGCCAATCTTTTCAGCCTAGATTTCGGGACGATTTCAGACTTTGAAATAACTATATGTAGCACATTTATGAAAACATTTTTAAGCATGAAGAATTTTACGTTTTGTATTGGCATATTGATGGTATTTAGTTGCTTTTCGGTAAACGCCCAAAAGCCCAGTACTGCCGACTCGGTGGCCAAGCTATACAAGCGTTTTTTTACGCTGGAGTCAGCTGCCGAAAAACGCGAGAAAACACTTGCCGACTCTCTAAACACCTTAAACAACACGTACAAGTCGCTGGAAAACCTCATCCGCAAGGATAGGAGTACCTTTGCAAGGGTATCTAAAACTATCAAACAACTTACCAACAAAGACTTACTGGATGCCAAAAACCGCTACGAAACTAACCGTACCAGCATACAAAATACGGCAGATTTTATGGAGGCTTTTAACAATGGCTTGAACGGTGTAGAGGCTTCACTTACCTTTACTGATTATTTTAATGCCATTACAGAGTTGAACAATCCTACCAATAGTGAGCTGGGGTTTTCGCTGGAGCAGGAAATGATGCGCATTTTAAACAAAAACATTCAATTAGGTCGCCGAAAAAAGCCCAAGTTTTTACGTATTATCTCAGGTATTATCAAAAATCCCATTACCCAGGCGGTTACCTCTATTGTGCCTGGGGTAAGCTCTATTCAATCAGTGCTCAACTTTGTAAATGGAGTAGCTATGGGCGAAAGAGATATCAACGTTGGTAATATAATGGGGGTACAAAATGGTGCCCTGAGTTATGTAAAGCACTACGAACAATTGAGCAAGGCAAGTACTAACCTTGACCAAAGTATCAACAGTCTGAAAGTAAGAGCAGAGGGTTTGGCAAGGCTTAGCAACGGGTTTGTAAAAGATATGGTGATGCCCTTGCACGGAGTGAAAAAAGTAGATGTTGAAAAGGCTTCGCTCAACGATGTGCTTAACAAATATTATACTTACCGCATTGTAAGTGAGCGTATTAAACAAATTGAAGGCCAAAATAAAACCCGAAGAAGTCTTAATTATGACAAACTGGTAAATGACCCTCACTTAGGTTATTCATTGCTTAATCGTCAAAAGGTAGAGTTTATGTCAGAAGAACTCGAGAAAATATCTATTGAATACCTGGCGGCACTAGACGAACACCACAAAAATATCGTAAGAATATTGAAAGGGGCCGTCAAGTTAAACGGAGATCCGGCAAAAATAGACAAGAAGATTAAAACACTGAATCAACAGTTTGAAAGGGTAAAACAAACTTATAAAAAAAATGTAAACATAAAAGCTGTAAAGGAAAGAGCCGACCGTATTCCAGCTTATTAATTGGCTAATGCGCTTTATAGTAATGGACAAAAAATAATCCCCGATTCATCGGGACTGTAAGCTTCCGATTTAGGAAATGACCTTTACTATTGATACTTCGTTACCCCGGCAGTTCGCCGGGACTGTGAGTTTTTACTGCTCGTAGCGCTGCTACGAACGCAACCGTCGCGCAAGCTGGCTCAAGTTGCCATCTCGCCTCAGTGGTAAATCTCTATCTCCAAATGGATGCCTTATTTTTCAACCATTACATAGTGGGATTTTTGGGCTAACTTGAGTATATTAATAGACTATAACAAATATGGTATTACCCAAACCTGATATTGCTCAGGTTTGGGTAATACCATATTTAGCAAATTTCTTTATTATTTTTTTGATGTAAGTATCTTATGTAGAGTATGGTAAGTTGAGATTTAATATTTGTATCAAGTGTTTTAAAACCTCTAAATCAAGGAAAATCAGGTTTTTCTACCTATAACCAACAGTTTTTTGAAACCTGCCAGGTATTAAACACGCTACTTTATTAAACACCTACACTATAAGATGTAACAACAGGGAGTAGTTTTTTTCACACAGTTCTACTCCTTTTTTTTATTTAGGCTGTCTTTATGAGTACAATGCCAAGGTTTAATTCTAATTAATTTATTATGTCGGTAAGTAAAAATAAGGGCAAGGGTTTGTCGGATGAAGAGTGCTGGCAAAGGTGCTGCCAGGGCGATGAAAAAGCCTTTTTTTACATTCATGAACGCTACCGGGTACAGTTATTCGGTATTGCTTATGCCATGACTAAAAAAGAAGATGTAGCGCAGGATATTTTACAAGAGGTTTTTGTAAAAATTCACCAGAAAAGTAAAGAAAACTATCAGGTGCAAAGCATTAAAGGTCTGTTGATAGACATGACCAAAAAACTAAGCCTGAACGCTATAAGTAAGGCAAAAAGAGAGCAAGAGGTTTTTGCAGAATACAAGCAAGGACAAAAAAATGTGGCAGTGAATGATGGTGCTTATAATATTAAGAAAAAAGAGTTTTTTGGCAGACTCAAAAAAGTATTGAGCCCCACCCAACTAAGGATATTAAACCAGAAGCAATTGGGCTATTCTCAAAAAGAGATGGCAGAAAAGAACAATAGTAAGGTAACTACTGTAAAAACGCACCTGAGAGACGCTAAAAAGAATATCAAGGATATTAAAAAAGAAATTTTCTAACACTGTGGAACCATGAAAGATATTGGAGGCAACGAACATATAGATTACTTTGACCAGGATACTATACTAGACTATATCGATGGACGCTTATCGGATGAGGACAGGACTTTGTTTGAGCAGCAAATGCAGCAGGATGAAACTCTTCAGCTGACTGTAGAGGGAATCAAGGGGTTTTATACAGAAGAACAAAAAGACCGCCCATACCTCGAAAACCTAATGAATGAAAGCGAAGAAGCTTTGCGGGGCACTTTGGCCAATGCTGAAGCAAAAACAGTAGCTTTGGCAGCTCGTCGTCGCAATGTCATAGGCATTTCGGTAGCTGCTTGTGTGGCATTGCTCATGGTATTGAGCGTTCCACGTTTGTTGGATAACACCAAAGACAAAAGTTCAAATGAAGCAATTGGTGCTACCACTGGCAAAGATATGGCACCTAAAGTCGAGCAAAAACCCACCATTGAAACTGAAAGTACTACAGCCAAAAAATCAAATGAAAATGCTGCCGAAACCAGCAACAAAAATTTAGACCTTAAGGGCAATACCGACTTACTTACGAATCGGGTGATTGCATTGAGCAAGAAAAAAAATCAAGGAGGAGGAAATTCTCCCGAAAAAATAAAAACAGATGGTAATGTAGTAACAGAAGAAGATATAGAAAGCAAAGAAATGATGACTCCTCCCCCACCGCCGCCTACTATAGGGTTGGTACCCAGAAAGACCACATCAAAAGCCAAAGATGACAAGTCAAGGGAGACAATCAAGACCACGGGAGTATCTAAAGAAAGTGTAAACAAAGAGGAGAAGGAGCAGTACAATAAAATAGCCAAAAAGAATAAACTGTCATCATTTGATGCAGTCAGGTCTGCCAAAAAAAGAAGCAAACACAGAAAAGGAATCGAGCGCAAAAAACGTACACAAAATGCTTATATGCGTGGCAGAAGTGTGGCTAAGAATGATTTTAACAATCAGGAACTTGCCATCAAATACAGGGCACCGGGCAAGTTACACCTGTGGGTATTTGCCGATGATGCTAACCTAAATTACTATACCCTGATGAAGGTAGGACGAGACGTAGCAACCCAAACAGGCATGCAATTGACCTCTAAAAAGAGGGGTATTGAGGCATTTGTTTCACAACAATGGGGAAGCCTTATAAGCTCTCAACAGTTGAACAGCAACGATGTAGTATGGGTATATTATTTGGGTAAAAACAGTGGACAACTAAATGCTGCCGTCAATAGGCTGAACAATGCTTTGATACACAGCAGTGCCGCGCTCAAGCTAGTAATGGTAGACAATGGCAATCAACAAATAAACTATGCCAACTACGCCCGGCTAGATGAAATAAATAAGAATACTGGACAAAGCCCAGTGCAAACCCAGGGTATAAAGGCGATAGAAAAGCCTAAAGCTGACAATGCTTATCAAAAGCTGTTTTTGGGTACTTCTGGCGATATTACTATACTGAGCAACAAACCTGGCAGCAAAGCTTACCCGGGTTTATTTACTCAAAACCTCCTGCAAGCCCTACAAAGCATCAGGAGTGATCAGCGCAAGGGTATTGATTGGAAGGCGGTTTTGAAGCAAGTAGATAAGCAAACCCGTAAACAAAGCAAGGCGTTGGGTAAAACTCAAAAAATACAAAAGAGAAAAATGAAAATAAAAAAGAGTTATTAATTATTATTTTTTATAAATTAACGGTGTGACTTTTCGTAAGTCACACCGTTTTTTGTTCATAAATGATAGATGGACCATGGAAAATATGAAAGATGAAGATTGGGCAAAACCTTATAAAAACCTCCCTTATATTGATGATGTAAAAGAATACACGAAAGAGGATGAGGCTTTGTTTAAAGAGATAAAGGAAGTACTGAAAAAGTACAATGTATTGGATAAATTTGGCATTACATTGTTACACACTCACTTTCCAGTAAAAAAAGGTGAAATAATGGTAGAACATTATAACCCTGAGGACAAGTCACAGTTAACCAAGCCGCACCCAAAAGAGGATATAGAAAAACTTGGGCTTGTCCCTATCTCGTGGCGTTTTACTGACAACGACCAAACTGACGAACAGTAGTAAAAACCACCATTTGAGGCTGTCTCATCATATACTTTAAGCGAATAAGTCCTACCTGCTAGATTTCAAAAGTCTGGCAGGTATCAAACTTGGCAACATTTGAATTATAAGACCGCGTCAAACAATTTCTTGCTTTTGCAAATATGTTCCTAACAAGGTAATCATCTCTATAGCTATGGTAATTTTTTCCTGCTTCTACTACTCTTCTTTTTTGGATGAGGTAGTAGTAGAACTGTCATTGGTAAACCAATGGGAAAATAAGGCAATCAGCCCTCCCAACAAAGCAAGCCCTCCAATGATAAGAAAAGCAATGGAGCTTTCGAAATACAAAAACAAAGTGGTAATGCCAAGAATCACAATTAAAAATCCTACGACCACATATCCCAGTACCGCCCCAGCACACCCAGAGGCCACATTGATTGCAGCCGCACCTAAAGCTCCTGCCAAGTTTCTTGCTTTCACAGGCTTTTTATTTTTTTCGGTTCCTATGCCCAAAAACACCCATAGCATCAAAAGAAGATGAACACCTAGGTTAACCAAAGCGGCAATCCAAAAAGCCACATTAAAACGAATCATCAATAAAAGTCCGGTGGCAAACACCGCCAACAAAAGCAAGGCAATGGCAATGCCTACATCTTCTTCGTCTTTGGTTTGGTAAGGGCTTTTTACCTGAAGGGCTGGTTTCTTGTGTATATTTCTATATTCAGGGGGTGGGATTTTCTTGCGTGCTTGTTTTTCTATTTTTTGCAAAACATGTCTGCCTGTTTCAGCCTGGGCTTCGGGGCGGGAGGTGTCTGATGGAGCAGGAGGTGGATCTAATCCAGGAAAAAGTAATATTAAAAAAATAAATAAGGTTTTCATCTTAGTTCAGGTTATTGCGTAAAGCTTCAAAAAACTGTTTAATGCTTTTAAGCTTTTCGGTCGCTCTTATTTTTTGTTGAATCAGGTCTACTTCTTGGTCTATCGCGTTTTTTGCCACGGCAAACGTTACCCCATTTTCTTTACTAAACCTATTTATTTGCATCAAATAGGTTACTTCGTGGCCAGTGAATGTTTTATAGCCCGTATCTTGCACCTTAAGGTTACACTCTAGCAACCAAAAGCGTACAAGGTAATCGCTTACTTCCATTAGTTGGGCTACTTCGTTCAAAGTATACGTTCGATCTTCTATGTCTGGAACTTTCGGAATCATTGATTAACGGCTATAGTTGGTGGTTACAGTGGTTGGTCGATGAGGCTATCTCTTAGGTTTACTAAAAAAACCTTGATCTCTTTCAGGCTTTCCAGTGCTTGCATTTTTTGACGAAACTCCGCTACATCTGCCTTTTGACGAATGCTCTCTTTGGCTCCTTCAAGAGTAAAGCCTTTGGTTTTTACCAAGTAATAAATCAGCTTGAGGTCTTCTATGTCTTTTTGCACAAAACGCCTTTCGCCTTTAGCGTTTTTTTGGGGTTTAAGAATGCTAAACTCTGATTCCCAAAATCTGATGAGTGAAGCATTGACCCCAAACATTTTGGCTACCTCAGAAATACTAAAAAACTGTTTCTTGATCTCATTAGATTGATCCATACACAATAAATTTGGTTTTATATACTTTGTTGCCTGCAAATAATTGATGTGCCACACCTGCCAAACAGTCAAAACTTATTTTTCACCGTTTCTTATCGCCAGTATTTAAACTGGTTGAGGGTAGGTTTGCGGGATTTCACTCGCTTAAGCTCATGCTGATAGATGGTTTGCCCCAAGCGGGCTAAAAACGGGAAACCCACGGTGGTATACTCAAATTTATAATCAAATACCTGGTTTTCGTTGGTATAAATCAACGCCGACAAAAAAAACTCTACTCCATTTTTAAAGTCTACAATATAGGCTGAATCTACCAAATAACCAGCCCACCATCCTACAATATTGAAAATACGAATATTTGGGTTTACTCTCACCTTTTTGCGTCCATAATACAAGTATTTTTTGTGGGTGTCAAAATACTTGGGTGCACGGTAACGAGCAAGGGTGCCTTCACGGGGATAACTACCCAAGCGTTTTTGCAAAAAACGATAATCTTTCCAGTGCAGGTCAAACCTGTAAGGAGGCGGCGCAGCTTCGGGAAACATGACTGTTTTCATTATTTGGTGTACATCTTTGAGCGACACATAATTACTATAAGTCACATCCAGAGGGCGGCGTATCAAGTAACCTTTTTTTAAGTAACCCCTCCCCTTTTTGAGGGTTCCCCAGGGAAAGCTAAATGGGGAAGGATCGTAGCGGGCCGGCTGATAATGAATGGGTTCGAGTTGGTCATTATAAAAGATCACGGCGTTGGTGTGGCGATTGGTCACACTGTCGCACTCATCGTCAAACCTCCGCACAATGCGCATGTCAAGGTAACCTCGTTGGGCAAGGCGTTGTTGGATATACTGCGAGCCCAAATATTCAAACACCCTACTGTAAGCGTCGTTGTCGCTTACCAACATCATTTGTTCTACATAACGTGCCAAACAAGGGTAGTTTTGATCTTTGGGTAGGTTTCCAGGTACGTTTTTCTGGCATTTATAACTGGCTTTGGTGCCCATTCGGGTAAATTTATCTACCCCCAGTAAATTGGTCTGATGCATTTTCTCAAGGGCAAGCAACGACAAGGGCAGTTTTACTACACTTGCCGGATTAAAATATGCTTCGGGTTTGAGCCGATAGCTAAAATCCTGGTAAATGGGTTTGTTTTTTTTGTCACGGTTAATCTGCGTATACAAAATTTGTACTTCATACTTTGCCGGGTTTTTCAATACTTTGCCAAACCAGTAAGGGCGGGCTTTCATGAGTTGCTCTATTAGGTTGGGGGGAGTTTGGGCAGTTGTACCAGGGGTAACCCAACATAATAAAAACACGTACAAAACACTACACTTCAGAAATTTCATCCAGCCAATAGTTTTAGTAAAGTCAAAATAAGTAATCAAACAATATATATGCAATTCTGGACAATATTCTTTATCACACTGAGTGGTACCTTTGCCTTGCTGCGCGTTACACTCAGCTTGTTACAACAACAACACCGCACTTTTTCTATTCCTAAAAACCTGGCACCTTATTATGAGGAAAAAAAATACCAAGCATCACAACACATTGCCCACATCAATACCTGGGGAGATATTGCACGTAATATACTTCTGACATCATTCACTATATATGCGCTTGCCTTTGGATGGTTTGGACAAGCGTATGCCTTCTTAGGAGATCATTTGGGTAAAGGAATTATACAGAATGTAGCTTTTTTTGTATGCTATACTTTGTTTATAACAGCTATAGTGATGTTGACCAAAAATATAGCGCTTATATATACCAAAAAGCACCAACCTGACTTAAATATACGACAACAGATTTTTAAACATTTGCAAATATTTGGGATCATAGGCCTATTAGTTGTTGTCCTGTCTTTCATAGTATTTTTCATACTTTTCCAATTCCCGTCTTATGCTTGGCTCGTGTTATTGATCGTATTGTTTATCATCAGAAAACAATTTCACCGGTATATGTCGAGCATAGTCATCAAAACTTTTTTTATGGACGCAGACAAACCTAGCCTCATTTACATGAAAAAAACTGCGCGTCCTATCAATGCCTATTTAGAAAGTGATTCAGAAAAATTTGAACAAATTTATCGTTTTATCACTCAAACCTTACAGTTATCCATCAATCAGGTAAAGTTTTTTGAAAGTCAACGCAAGTCAAACAACGTTACAGGCTACTGCTACCTCAACAACCTTTATATCGACAGTCGATTTTTAGACAATGACTTTGACAACAATGAGTTATTTGCCCTTATCGCTCATGAGGCTGCCCACCTCAATGAACCCATCAGGTTTAGTAATTATATATTTCTATTTTTTTTATTTTTCTTCATTTTTGGGTTGCACTTTTCAAACACTATGGAAGCCTGGTCAGTAGCTTTAGGGTTTACAGGCAATGCCCCAGTCCTCAATTTAATTGCTTTTCTGTGGATTTCCTCCAAAGTAAAGTTTATAGCCAACATTATAGAAAAACACCAAGTACGCCAACAAGAATATCAGGCAGACCACCTGTCAGTACAAGCCACCAACAAAGAAGCAGTAAGAACCCTTTTAAAGAAAGTATCTGGGCGAAACCTCACTCCTGTAAATATTCACCCCTGGCAAGAGTTTTTTTATAAAACTCACCCCAGCCTGACACGAAGGCTGGAGTTTATAGAACAAACCACCACCAGAAGTGAAATAATTGCACGCTTGACCAAAAAACTCCAAAAGCATACTAATCCACCCGTTTCACCTTCATAGGAGGCGACTGGTAATCTTTGGGCAAATATTCGACAGGGTTGGTTTGTTGCCCACCGTCGCGCACGGCGCGGTAGTGTGGCGACAGTATCTCTACACCTGCTTCGTTGAACTTGTCCTGAATGTGTTGATGTATGGCAGAATGTGCTTCTTGTATTTTGCTGGTATCACTGATGTAAGCATTTACCTCATAGCTCACATAAAAATCGTCAAGACTGGTTTGCAACACAAAAGGTGGAGGATCTTGCACAATGTATTTGGTATTATCGGCTGCATCTATCAACAAAGCGTGTACTTGTCGCCAGGGTACATCATAGCCAATAGTGATGGTAGAATGAATAAGGTATTGTTTAGACGAAGTAAAGTTGATGGTGTGCCCATTGAGAATACTAGAGTTAGGAATGGTAATCTCTTCGTTTTTCACGGTTTTGATACGGGTGACCAATAAACTTTTTTCTATTACATCTCCTACTACTTCGCCAATTTTTACCCGGTCGTGTTTTTGGAAGGGGCGCATATAGGTGATGACCAACCCAGCCACAATATTTGAGATGGCCGAAGATGAACCCAGCGAAAACAACACCCCAAAAAACACTGATACTCCCTTGAAAATGGGCGAGTCGGAACCTGGCAAGTGAGGAAACACCAACACAAACATAAACCCATATACAATCACCCGCACAATGTTGTAAGTAGGAGCCGCCCAATCGGCATAAAAACCATTGATGACCAACTTACCTGCAGCTACCTCGTCGGCAAAGTAATGCATTGCTTTGAGCAAATAACGGGTACCTATTACAATGACAATAATCTCGAACAAGTGAGGAATGTAGTTAATAATACTGGTAACTGCCCGACGCAATGGGTCGAGTATATAGCTCAACAAAGTGTTGGCAATGCCTTTGGTAGCCGGAAAAATGCTAAAAATAAGGGGCAAGGCCAGGTACAGCACAATGAGTAGTGTAACCAAACGTACTGTTTTTATTACCAAAAATGCCAGCTGTAGTTGTCGGTGTGGGGCAAGTACTTCATAGTTTTTGATAGTAATTCCATTGAAGTATTTCTCTCTGGCGTCGTATGTTTTCTTTAGGGCATACTTAAAAAACACATTCATTGCACGATACAAGAAGTACACAATGACCAAGATCAATATTACCCAACCTATTTCAGCAATCCACTTGCGTACCGCGCTTTTTTTTCTAAAAACAATGATTTTTGGTTTGATAATCTTAAGGTAGTTCTCGGCTACTTGCTGCTGGCTCAACTTCTGAAGTTTGGCTTCGTTTGCCAATACACTAAACAGTACTTTGCTGCCATAAACAATGTTCCAGGTGGTTTGGCTCTTGCCCACCCTGAGCGAATCAGGGTTATAGTTAAACCTTGCCACCAGTTCGCGTAGGCGTGCTTCGGTGCTGCTTGCCCTGTCTTCGGCAGAGTAAGGTCCCAGGTTTTCGTATACATAAAACAAGGTATCTTTGTCGAGTACCACCGGGCGGGCGCTTGCCTTAAGGTAAGTCAAGTCTGCTTCTTTGGTAAGCGTGTCGGCAAGAGCTTTGATCGAATCTGACTTTGCACTCAGTCGCTTGCGTTCCTCTTTGTTGCCCGAACTAATACTTGCCTTGCTCAATGAGTCGGCTACTTGCTTAAGCGAATCAATTTCTACTTCCATGCGCTTTTTTACCGAGTCGGCCTTCGCTTTTTTCTTCTGAATCAGCGAGTCTTCTTTGGTTTTCGCCACAGAGTCCAGTTTTACTACTGAGTCGACTTTTTGCTGTGCCAGCCCAACCGAGGTAACCAACAACAGCCACCCCAGTACTTGTAGGATTGTTTTATTGTTCATTTTTGATGTATTCGTTTTTTCGATTTTCAGACATCAATTTTTATCTAAAAATGAAGTATGGGTTTTATACCTATGCTCGCCCTTTCCATTGATGTAAACACTTTTGAAATAAATATTTAAGCGCCCCTTGCTACTTACGGTAAAACCAAACACATTGCCTTCAATATCCACAATTACAGGTTGCAATTGCCCATTGGCATACTTAAGCACTGCATACTTGGGCTGATTAAATTTTTTCCTTTCGGGAAAACGAAGCTGCGCCAAAGGGTAATATTTATTCAAATCTGCTATTGAGCGAATAGAGGCATTATGTACCACAGTGAAACCATAAAAAGATCCGCCAGTGGTTACTTCTGCTATCTCTTTTTGTTTGAAGTTGGGGCAAGTATACCTTTTAGAAGTCTCAATAAGAAAGCTGTTATCCAACTGAATTTTTACATTAGCCACCTTCACCGCCTTCTCTAGAGCTGTTTTGTTTGCGTCACTCTTTTCTTCATAATAGGTATTGCCATAACAATCTATGTAAGTATCATATATCGCCTCAGCCCTGCCCTCATATTCTCCTTTTTTATTGGGTTTGGTGTTGGAGGTAGGTTCACGCAATGTAAAACCAACTCTCGCCACTCCTGCCACAAAATCGCCCGCAGGTGCATATTTGAAAGGAATTTGTAGTTTAAGATTTCATCAATATAGCCATATTTACCTTTATAATTGATCAAGGTCAATGGTAAACCGGCTTTTCCTATACGACAAGGTTGTTCACAGTTGGGTAACTCAACAAATGCCACCATTCCTATTTCTGGTTCGTGGGGTACAAATGGTTTTACAATCTCTCCTTTCAAATTGATTTGTCCTATTTTGCCCTTACGTACCACTTCATAGGTTTCATTATTTATTTTGGTTATTTCGTCGTATATGGGCTTAAAAATAACTTTCCCTGCCAAATCTATTTTACCACGCAACCTCTTTTTGGCTTCTATTTCTATCAAGTCGGTATCATAACTACCAAATAGCTTAAACCTAAACCGCTTTACTACCCTACCCCTTTTGTTTATCTTACAAGTCCTGCCCTTATAGTTAACCAATGCCTTACCTTGAATAAAAGGATAAGCTTCTTCGTAAACCACTGGGATTTTAATCACTCGGTTGGTGTCGCAATACCCCCACTTGTCGCCTTTGCGGTAAGGGATAAGCTCGGGGCGTGACTGTGCCAATGCTGTAGTGAATGTATGACAAACTAAACAAAATAAAAATAAGTATTTAAACATGGTATTTTGATTTATAAAGCCAATATTCCGACGTTTTTTGCATTTCAGTAATTTGAACTTGTGTTTGCGAAACGGCTATCGACTAAATACTATTGACTATTCTACTCAAACAATGATTTCTCTCGGGCAAGCATTAGGTTTGAGGTTCCTGTTTTGTACTGATACCCAATACCAAAAGGCAATGGACGCACCTTTTCGCCACTTAAGGGTTCATAGGCAGACTTTAGCGCAGGCTGGGTATAGTTGGCAAACAAGGCTATAGGACCTATGTATTTGCCATAAAAGGTAAGTGCCCACTTGTTGTCTTCTATCATATACTTGACTGGAATGCCCGAATCGTCTTGGAGCAAGTAGCTTGTTTTGCGCAAAATAGTGCGTCGTATGATGCTGAAATAGGGTTTGTACATAAGGTAAGAAGCCGACTTAAGAAAAGTAGCATTGATGCTTAGCCCATTCAAAAAATTCATTAAATCTTCGCGTTGGCTCAAACCTGGCATTCCATCATAGTCTTTGTCGGCAAGGTTGGCACTAAAGTAATACAGTGTGCGCTTGGTGTTGTCGCCTTTTGCCTGGTATACCAGTTTATTGCCATAAAAAGTAGTGTCCTGATCAGGGTTTGATGCTTTTACTTCGCTGGCGCTGATAATGCGACCATTTTTACTCAAGGCTACTTTTTCATAGTCTAGTATTTTGTGATGGGTGCGTGCCATAAAAAATAAAATGGTGGGCAAGGTTCCATCAAGGCGTTTGTCGGCTTTGCCACTAAACATGTACGCCATTTCTTTGGTCTTAAAAAAACTAAAATTCAATACACTACTCAACGAAGCTGCCAGGTTGTTGAAATAGTTCTGAGGTTTTTCTTTAGCTATTTGCTCGCCTTGGGGCAACGCCCCAATTGGCTCTAAACCTATCATGACAGTTTTTTCGGCTTTTGGAAAAAACACCCACGCATGCAAAAAATCGGCGCCGCTAAAAGGGTAAAGCAAAGTACCTCCGTTTTTGTTGGCTTTTCGCAATTCTTGTTTCTGCCAATCGATCATGGTAGGTAGCTTTTCGTCCGTTACCTTTTTCCATAAGGCAGCGGTATATTTAGCATAATTATCCCAGGCTTTATCTTTTTCATATTGAGCGTACTTGCTGCCTGGCTTACCCTTTAGCCCTGCTATATAACGTGCCAAATCGTTGTATACCCTTGGATCTGTTTTGGGCTTTTGGGGTGTAGGTTCATTTTCTACCGATATAGTAGTAGTGGTATCTTCGGTATTGCCTTTTTTTGTGCTTGAGCCACAACTTGCCAAACTACACACCCACACAATAAACGATAGTAAAGTAAAAGTTTTTCTCATAAAGGATTCGCTTTAGTTAAGTGTTCGGAAAGTTAAAAATTTGCCCCTAAAATGAAAAGCAAAGCTTCAATACTTAAGCACTTTTTTAATTATAAGTCAGGCAAAAAAAGTATTTGTGATCTGCCAGCCCTGGAACTGTCAATGCGCTGTAAAGTACTGAAAGTAAGACTTAAACACAGATTTAGGCACAAGCCAGATGATAAATTTGCAGGCAAGCTTAAGTTTCATAGCTTTACGGGCTCTAATGCTTTTGTAGAATCATCAAAAAAAAACTGAAATGACTCGATCAAAAAAAGGTTACTACACCACTTTTTTGTTTTTTCTAATGTTACAGCTTTCCGGGCTTACCTTTGCCCAAAACCCACTACTGGATGATGGCAAAATTAAGTTTCGTTTAAACAAAAATGGCTCACACTATGTCAGGCTTACTTTTTTGAACCAGGTGTGGGTACGTTACAACGAAAACAACCCTGGCACCACCAATGGCATTACCGAACCCAACACATTTGACATTGGCTTGCGTCGAACCCGTTTACAATTGTTTGGACAAATAACTGATCAGGTGTTTTTTTATACCCAATTTGGGCAAAACAACTTTAGCTACCAAGGTCCTCGTAAATCAGGGGCATTTTTTCATGATGCCCTTATAGAGTACCACACAAACCGGGCGTTTCACTTAGGTATGGGGCTTACTGCCTGGACTGGCTTTGCCCGCTATGCCTCACCCAGTATTGGTAGCTTACTGGCGCTGGATACTCCCCTTTTCCAGCAATCGACGGCTGATCAAACCGACCAGTTTTTGCGAAAGCTAAGCATTTATGCCAAGGGACAGGTAGGCAAAATAGACTACCGGGTAGCCCTGAGTAAACCATTGGCAGTGTATGATGCTCCCACTACTGCTACCAATTTTAGCGCCGACCCACCCCAGGTACAAAGCCAGGCTTATGTAAAGTATCAGTTGATGGAACACGAGTCTAATCGTACCCCTTATAATACAGGAAGCTATTTGGGCACAAAAAAAGTATTTACTATTGGTGGAGGCATCATTTATCAACCCAACGCTATGTGGCGCCTCAACAATAATGCATCGGATACTATTCGCCAAGACCTGACACTATGGGCAGTAGACGCATTTTTTGACTATCCGCTGAGCGAGCAAGGCAATGCAATTACGGCTTATGCCGGGTTTTTTAGTACCGATATGGGCTTCAACTATTTCCGTAATGTAGGTGTTATGAACCCCGCTATAGGAGCCAATACATCCATCAATGGTTCGGGCAATGGTTTTCCTATGATAGGCTCGGGCAATACGGTGTATTCACAGGTAGGGTACTTGTTTAACAAAGACTTGTTGGGCAAGTATGGCACCCTCCAGCCATTTGGTGTGGTGCAATACTCTAACTATGACGCCTTCAAGGATGCAGTAATAATGTGGGAGCTAGGCGCTAACTGGTTGATTAAGGGACATCAATCAAAAATGTCGATGGTTTATCAAAATCGCCCTGTATTTACCACCAATAGCGCTGGCGAATCCGTAAATACAGAAAGCAAAGGGATGTGGGTACTTCAGTATCAGGTTAATTTTTAGAAAGTAATGAGCTTTAAGCGACAAATAAAGACAACTTACTCATAGTAACCTACGCTACTCATTAGATGCTACCTCGGTACTTAACAACCCATGTTGAGTCATAAGCAAACACTTGTAACTCGAACCTTGCAACCTTAGAGTTTGTTTAAATTTTCGTATTTAGCGTGATTTCTGATGAGTTTTGTACTCAGATGCGTTAAACCGAGCTTTAGCGAGCTCTGTTTCACCTTTGAAAATTGGCATTTAAACTAATTTTGAGGTAATAGCCTAGCTATTGCAGATAAATTTAAACAATATATGAGAGCAAAAATCGCATAAAGCGCCTATTAGGTGAATTTTAGACAAACTCTTAAACAAATTACAATTATGAAACAGTTTTCCAAGGTATTGCTCATTGCTTTCTTTATGGGCGGAATGATGATCACCACCACTTCTTTTGCCCAGGTAAGGTGGAAAAAACCTTTGCATTTTTTGTATAAAGGCACTATGAAAATTGGCCAGAAAACCCGGAACATTACCATGGGGTTTTATTGGGACGATAACGATGGCAGTGTGGCAGGTGAATACTATTATGGCTCAGGCAAAAATGGTACAATTAGCTTTGTAGGAAGCTACGATCACTCTACCAAAAAAATGACGGTGAATGAATATGTAATTCACGATGCTCAACGAAAATTTACTGGTTCGTTCAGTGGCACAAGCGCCAAGGGTTGGTACAAAGGAGTTTGGTCTAACTCGAACGGAGTAAAAATGCATAGTTTTGCCCTAAAACTTGCCAAAGTGTATAAAAAATAATCATGGTTGAACCCTGGCAATGAAGTCATTATTTGTCAGGGTTTTATCTAAAACTCCTCCTCTTTGGGCTTACGTTTACGCACCATTCGCCACAAGGCCAGACTTAACAAAGTAGCCAGTCCAAAACCCACCAGACTCACCAAAGGCATTCCATAAGGTGCAGGCATTTTTTTACCAAAATTCACCGTCATAACAATAGAAGATGATAGCATCAAAGCACAAATCAACAAAGTAAGTACCAAACGGTTGGTAATAGAGTCGGCTTTGTTGAGAAAAAGCTGCGGATTTTGAATGTCATAATTGATATGTATTTTACCCGATCGCAATTGTTTAAGAATGTAACGGGCTTCGGTAGGAAATACATACAAGAGAGAAAGCAACTGAGAGAAGCTGGTTTGGGCGCTGGTTCGAATGTTTTTGAAAGAAAACTGCTCGGCAAGTAACTTAGTACCGTAGGGTTTGATAAACTCCAGGGTTTGAAAATTGGGGTGTAACACCGTGCCTATGCCCTCTAATATAGCCAAGGCTCTCAGTATTAGAAATACCGACCCAGGTACCGACAATTTATATTTATAAATTACCTGTTGGAAGCGTCCCGAAAACGCCGAAATCGTAGAGTCTTCATCGGGCAAGGCAAAGTAGTAGTCAATCAATTCTTGTATGTCTTGCTGAAACAGCTGCAAATCAACTATTTCGCTGCCTATAGCAAGTTTCTGAATATTGGTAGCCATTGCGTGGGCATTTTGCTGCGCCAAACCAATGAGCATTCCGGCAAAACCCACTTTATGGTCTTGGGTAAGCCTGCCTACCATTCCAAAGTCAATGAGCACTACCACCCCATTGGGTCGAATGATGATATTGCCAGGGTGTGGGTCGGCGTGAAATATCCCCGTCTGAAATATTTGAGTAAGGTAAACATCTATGCCATTTTCGGCTACTTTTTCGGGCACCAGCCCCCAAGCTTCCAACTGTGGTATATCGGTAATTTTGCAACCACTGATAAACTCAATCACCAGCACTTTTTTTGTTGAATATTGGCTGTAAGGTTTGGGTATATAAAAACTGTGATAACTGCGGTATATCTTACGAAACTGCTCCATATTGCCCAGTTCGTTAGAGTAATCCAGTTCGCTTTCAATGGCTTCGCGGAAAGTTTCTACTACTTCCAGTGGGTTCAGTATGCCTAATCGTTTGAAGTAGTTTTCGCTCATTTTCACAAAATCACGCAAGAGCGCCAAATCAGTTCTTACCCTGTTGATAATGTTGGGGCGCTGTACTTTTACTACTACATTCTCTCCGGTTTTGAGGCGGGCACGATGCACTTGCCCTATCGAGGCTGATCCCAGGGTTTGGTGGTCGAAATAAGAAAAAACCTCTTCTAAAGGTTTTTTCAACTCTTCTTCTACCATTTTTTTGGCAATCTCTACATCAAAAGGAGGCACTTTGTCTTGTAGTTTTTCAAACTCGGTGATAAGTTCGGCGGGCAAAACATCGGGGCGGTTGCTCAACAATTGGGCAAGTTTGATAAAAGTAGGGCCTAGCTCTTCTACCACCATGCGTATGCGTTCCCACTTGGAGTAAGAAGCCATAGAGCCTTCAGAAGGTTCTTTTCCTGTAGCTACCAGCTTACCAAGCGCAGTACTATCTATCACATCTGTAAATCCATACTTTACTAAAGTTTGGACAATTTTACCAACCCTTGCAATTTTTTTCGTTTTAACAAAACGCATAAGTAGCCTTTATTCGATATTTTTTAGAGGTCAATAATACCAAGAATCGAAAGATTTACAAAAGTATCAGGAGTATTTATACCTGTTGGCAAAAAGTGTTGGTACAATTTCAATATTTATTTTGAATTCTAAGCTGCCAAACCATAAGCATTACTATTGGCTTTTTCCCTCTCCGGCAAGCCTATATGTGGTCAAGGCATCGTCCACACTTTTAGCGATACGCAACCCCTGAATTTCTTCCTAAATTAAGCTTTGTGTTGTATTTTTGTATAACTATCCCACACTATCAACGTCTGCTATAATAAGAGCACAGTACAAGACGCTCAATCAAGACTTATTATTAAAAGACACTATACCTTAAATATCATTGTCGTTGCATGGCTCGACATTCTCAGACACATACATTTAATAACACGACTTCATTCAAAAAATAAAAGACGCAATGTTCAACACTCTTGTCAATAATTTTTCACACTATTTTTATCAATCTATTGCCGCTCTGGCGATAGTATGCGCATTGGCTGCTCCCACACAATCTCAAAACTTTGTGCAGGCGTTTAAAGGGGTTGCCAACGACCGCTTTGCCAGCGACCAGGTAGGTAACTCGGTCAGTATTTCGGGTACCTTTGCCGTAATAGGTGCCCAACTGGAAGATCAAGACGAAAATAATGCTAACTCAATGGACAATTCTGGAGCAGCGTATATATTCAAAAAACAAAATGATGGAACTTGGGTACTTCATCAAAAAATAGCAGCTCCCCCTCCCAACCGCGCACCTGGTGCCCAATTTGGAAGTGCGGTTAGTATATCAGGCGATTACTTGATTGTAGGGGCAGCATTGGACAACTCAAACAAAGGAGCCGCTTATATTTTTGAGTTTGACACTGGAACAGACAAATGGAGTCTAAAAGAAAGGGTGACTGCCAGCGATGGGGTTAGCACTGATTTGTTTGGTTTTTCGGTGGGTATTTCCAGTGATGGCTATGCTGTAGTAGGGGCATATCGCCATGATGACGGGGGTGGCGATACAGGAGCAGCGTATATATTTGAGCGAAACCCTTCCACTACAGTATGGGAAGAAAACAACAAGATAGGAGCAAGCGATAAAACTTCTGGTGACAACTTTGGCTATTCGGTAGCCATACACAAAGAACGTTTAATAGTGGGGGCACCTTTTAAGGGTGGAGGTTTGGGAAGTGCGTATATTTTTGAACGCCTCGGTGGAGGAGGATGGGATGAAAAAGCCAACATCACGGCTCTGGCGGGTGACCAAGATTCTAACGACCAGTTTGGTTTTTCGGTAGCTATAGACGATGACATAGCAGTAGTAGGCGCTCACAACGACGACCAAGATGCAATAGGGGGCAACCTTTTAGACAATGCTGGGGCTGCTTATGTGTTCAAACGTGGTACTGGGGGCATTTGGAACTACGAAGTTAAAATAGTGGCGAAAGAACGTAAAGTACAAGATAATTTTGGCTGTGCAGTGGGTGTTTCTGGCAATAATGTCATAGTAGGGGCTCGAGGAGAAGATTATGATCCAAACAATCAAAGTGATTTGAACGACGCAGGAGCCGCCTATATTTTTCATTTAGACGCTGCTGGTACTTGGGTGCAAACCAAAAAAATAGTGGCAACAGATCGACAAGCAGCGGCAACGTTTGGTAACTCGGTAGCTATAGATGATGACCATGCCATAGTAGGTGCTCCTACCGAAACTAAAGATGCCAATGGTAACACTCCTATCACCGAAGCAGGCGCAGCTTATATTTTTCAAAACAATGCTACATTTAATGGTGGATTGTCATTTGACGGACTCAATGATCACATAGAACTGCCTAATGAAGCTAATTTTGACTTTACCAATGAATTGACCATTGAGTGCTGGGTAAAACTCAATAATCTTTTGACTACTGGCGACACTAAAGGTATTATCACCAAAGGAGACGATGCCTGGGAGCTCAACCTCAAAGAAGATGGAGGCAGTGTCAGGGCAGCATTTTTGTACCAAGGGGGCGAATTGACTGCGTCTAGCGCTGTAGACTTCAATGATGGCAAATGGCACCATGTAGCCCTTGTATTTGATGGTAGACAAGCCTTTATAAAAAACATAAAACTGTATATTGATGGAATCCCGGATAACAGTGTCACTTTTTCCAGCAATATCAATACAAATGACGACCCAGTATGGATTGGAGGAAATACAGATAAAGTTCCCACCGCGTTTTTGAATGGATCCATCAGTGAAGTAAGAGTTTGGAAGGCGGTCAGAAGTGCTACAGATATTAGTAATTTTAAGGATTGTAAACTTGTAAGCCCTTTGCCTCCTTGCCTCACTGCCTATTACAAACTCAACGATGGTTTACCTTATGGCAACAACGCAACGGTTGCCCAGGTAAACGACGCCACGGGAAATAATCACGGAACACCGAGCAGCTCGGGGCTCATGTCTAACTTTATAGATGCTGACCGCGCCAACCAACGCACCAATGAGTGTAGTGCCATCTCGCCTGCGGCCTTAGAAGTATTGGGCAATGGTGTTGCCATAAGCAACGGGGGCAGCATAAGCTCAGCCAACAATACAAGAGTAGGGCCTATACCTGCCAATCAAACGTTTACTTTGGCTTATACCATAAAAAATACGGGAACTGGTACACTTAACATCTCTGGTGTGTTGTCTGAAAACAACGACGACTATGTCCTTACTACACCTACCATTACCTCGCTTAACCCAAACGACCTTACTACCTTTACATTATCTCTTAATGGGCCTCCTGGCATAAAAGACAACAATATAACGATACTCACCAACGACTGTAACCAAAGTACTTTTGTTTTTCCGCTACAAGTTACCGTAAGCGAACTGCCAGAAATAGACATACAAAATAGCGGTGCAAGTGTAGCCAGCGGTAACTCGATCGATTTTGGGGCACAAGCTGTCAATAAAACCTCGTCCAAAACATTGGCTATTCTCAATACTTCTTCTAATGTTTCGCTTACTCTTCAGGGCAACCCGGTAGTAGACATTTCGGACAATAGCCATTTTACAGTAACTAACCAACCAACTGTAGGGAGCACTATAGGAGCATTAGGCAATACCACTTTTACAGTAGAATATACCCCTACGTCAGTAGGCACCCATACAGCGACGCTTACCATTCAAAACAATGATTTTGATGAGGGTACTTATACAATTATCCTTACCGGACAAGGGGCAGAACCAGAAATTAATGTACAAGATCAGTTTAGCACTGACAAACCCAACAACAGCACGGTAAATATGGGGAACTACACCTTGGGGAACGATGCGCTTCAGCAAACCCTGACCATTCAAAACACGGGACCTGTGCCCCTTACTTTGACCGAACAACCCACCATATCGTCAGGTAATACTAATTTTAGCATCAGTACTCCATTAACTAACCTTGAGGTTCCAGCGGGAGATGCTGTTACCATTCAGGTAAACTTTAGACCTACCACCACTGGTAACAAAACTGGTACTTTGACCATTCGGAGCAACGACTCAGATGAAAGCACTTATACCATTAACCTTACGGGAACTGCCGCTGCACCTGCCAGCTCCGAAATAGCAGTCTTATATGATGGCAAGGAAATACTGTCGGGTGACACTATTAAGATGGACACAACTGCCGCATTGAATGTACGCAGCATAGAGTTGTACATCAAAAACCAAGGACAAGCAAACCTGACACTCAACGGAAACCCTTTGGCAAGCCTGGGAGGTACCGATGCCAACGAGTTTAACCTTGACTTATCTACTACTGTTTCTACTATCAACGGTGAAGACTCTACGCTTATAAAGGTAAACTTTGCTCCTGTAAGTACTAGTTTAGGTGCCAAAACCGCTCAAATTACCATTAGTAATAACGACTCCGATGAAGCTACTTATACCATTCGCTTAGAGAGTGTTTCGGTAAAACCACCCAGTTCGCCTACTGATGTAAACATTACTCCGGTAATATTACCTGCCACCACTACCAATACTACCCGCAACGCCTTGACCATTACCTGGGCTACCCCAAGTGACATTAGCAATGTACAAGGTTTTAGGATCAAGCGATCGGATGGAAACACGGACAACTTTCAAGAAATTGCCGATATTAGTGACCTGACAGCCACCACCCACCAAGATTCTGATCTTGAAGAAGGCGTTCAGTATTATTATAGGGTATTTTCTTATAACAAGTTCGGAGAATCGGAGCCAGGCGAATTGCAAAGTCTGGTATATGTGGGCACCCCAGAAGCTCAGCAAATTGCCAGTCAGACGGTGGTTTATCCTAACCCTGCTAATGATCAGGTAAGAATTATACTTCCGTTGAATCAACCAAAGTCAATGGTAGCAACACTGTACAACGTCACCGGGCAACGCATAAAAACCAAGACATTTGCCGCTGGTACTGTACCCACCTTATCGGTGAAAGGCTTGCCTACTGGCAAATATATGTTACAAATCAAATTAGGTACAATGTTGATTTACAAGCCTTTGATAAAGCAGTAAATCGACCTATTACCTTAAACATTAAGTAAACGCCCTCTTATTTGGGATGAGTTTTGTTTTCTGACGCACTTAAAAAATCGCCGAAATAACGGGCTAGGTATTTAGTGGTTAAGGTACTATTTACAAATGCATATATCCTTCATCAGTATTGAGCACTACCCCAAACCTGCCAATGCCTTTGGTCTGAGCCTGAGTCATTTCGTAGGTGCGGGTGGTAGTCTCACTATCGATCACTTCTATACTTCCTCTGGTTAGCTCAAATAACGTCGCTGTTGCATTGGCATCCGGCTCAACTTCTGGTAACAATTGCTTATAGCACTGAACAGTCTGTACATAATCGTCGGTAAACAAGCATACTTTATGAATACCCACTCCCCTATTGGCGTGCTGTAAAGCGGCGGGTTCGCGCACTATTTTTGGGTGATAGTCGGTCCGAAAAAAAGGCAAAACCTCCTCTAAGGGAGTGTACATTTTCCAGCTTATTGTTTGCCCGTCGGGGCGTAGGCGGCTGGCACCAAAAGGTGGGGTGAGCGGTAAACGGCTCTTCAAATGAGCATGTGTTTGATTAGAAACCAACAAACAAAAATCGGTGATACCCTCAGCTTGTGGTTGATGTTTACGCAAATCGAGTACCCGACCATAAAAACGGTGCGCCATTCCATATTTGGCGCTGGGTTGGTATGCCCTCAACAAACCTCGTTCGTGCATTTGACGCAAAAACTCAGTGCGGGGCACTACCCTCAACTCCAGCAATTCCAGAAAAGTGTCATCCTGAAAGTGAATCAAGGCATTGCGTGAAATGCCTCCCGCATGGGTACCTCCAGGGCTCACCGTAAACCCTTGTGCCGTATAATCAGCCACGGCTTGCTCCAGATTATTGACTAATATAACAATGTGGTCAAGTTGCATTTTTTGATGGTGTTTTGGTGAATGAATAGTGGCAGGTCATTAGCTGTCTGCCACAAGTAAAAATAAATTATCAATATTAAGTGTCTTACTTCAACTTCTCCTGTAACAGTAGCTTTGCTTTAATGTTTACAATACCTCCTACATCATAAGGCTCAAACCCTCCCACATTACCCCTTGATTCAAAGGTAGTTAACATTGTGTAACTTGCTTGGCTATATAAGCAACCCGGAGTCATTCTTAATCTCTCAGCATCCCTTCCTATTCTAACATTAAAGAACATCGCTTTTATTTTTATTACTACTTGCTCAAAATATCAAGCATATAGTGTCCATGTCTCTTTCCAAAACTGGTATTATACAATCAAGCTGAAAATCAATACATCAAACTTTTAAATTAATGATAAGAATTACAAACAACTTTAAAAAATATAGTGCTGCTATCTGCTTTATAGTTTATTTCATTTATTCCGGGCAAGTTTGGTCACAAGCAACACTGATAAAAGATATTAATAAGGCATCAGGTAGTGGTACCCCTCATAGTTTTTTTGACCTTAATGGACAACTTTTATTTGTTGCCAGTGATCATTTAGAAAAAAATGAGTTATGGACAAGCGATGGTACCAAAACAGGCACTAAACTGCTTAAAGACCTTGGTTTTTTGAACACCAGTAGCAAGCCTCATTCATTTACTAAGGTAGGTAATAAAGCCTTTTTCATAGCCGACGATAATATTTTGTATGTAACCGATGGCACTACCCAAGGCACCAAGGAGTTAAGAATAGGTACCCACTTTGAACCTGCTCCTAAGTACCTGACTGCTTTTAATGGGAAACTGTATTTTAAGATTACAACCCAATCAAAAAACAGTTTTCTTTGGGAATCTGATGGCACCAAAGCGGGCACCAAAATGATCAAGCAAATAGGCATTGGTTTTAATGACATGCCACATCAAATAGTGGCTTTGGGTAACAAAATGTGTTTTGTAGGATATGATAGAACCCATGGCGTGGAGCTATGGATAAGTGATGGTACCACAGCGGGTACCCAATTACTCAAAGATATTTCGCCGGGGCGTACGTCGTCCCACATTTATGAATTAACGCTGGTGGGTGATAAAGCCTATTTTGGCGTTAAAGAAGAATTGTGGCAAACAGATGGTACCGAAGCTGGTACCAAAATGATTGCAAATCTCCAAGGTGACATGTATGGTGGTTATTTGACCAATTTTACTCCAATAGGTACCCAAATATTATTTACCTCTGCAAAAGAAATGTGGGTAAGTAATGGAACTCAAGCTGGCACCCAAAAATTGGTGGCTCACCACCAAGTATCAAGCACTTCTGTTGATACGGTGGTTGTCATGAACAAAAAAGCTTATTTTGCTCTTAGTAGTTCAAGCTCAGGTCAAGAGTTGTGGGTGTCTGACGGAACAGTAGCAGGTACAAAATTACTCAAAGACATTGAAGTAGGTGCAGAAGGGTCGTTCCCATCTCACTTTGCGGTACTTCACAACAAGCTATACTTTAGGGCAACTACCAAAGACAAGGGAGCAGAACTGTGGGAGTCTGATGGTACCGAGGCAGGAACTCGCCTGACCAAGGATATTTATGTAGGAGCAACCAGTGGCAACCCACTACATTTGTTTGTATGGAAAAACCACCTGTATTTCCAAGCACGAGATGCCCAACACCAAACAGAACTTTGGAGGAGCGACGGAACCTCTAGCGGAACCAAACTATTCAAAAATATCTATTACGAAACTTTGGGTAGCAATGCACGCGAATTCACTGTTTACAAAAATGAGCTATACTTTATTGCTGATGATGGCATACACAGTTCAGAGCTTTGGAAAAGCAACGGTAGCAGCCAGAGTACTCGTATGGTTAAAGACATTAATAAGTATGGTGTAGGCGTACACGCTAGTCTCATAGTGTATAAAGATAAACTCTATTTTACGGCAAATGATAGTACTCACGGTGGAGAACTATGGGTAAGTGATGGCACAGAAGCAGGTACTCAAATGGTGAAGGATATAAACCCTGGTACTTCGGGAAGTAACCCTACAGAATTTTTCATTTTCAACGATCGGCTGTTTTTCTGGGGAATATCAGGTCATAGTCGCCAAATTTGGTCTACCGATGGTACCACGGCTGGCACCACTTCTATTGGTAAATTTGAGGTTGAATGGGGTTATTTAATGTATCACAAGTTTACTGTATGGAAAGACAAGTTTTACTTTGTGGCATTGGGCAGTAACGATGATAAAGGTAGAGAGCTATGGGCAAGCGATGGTACCGAAGACGGTACAAAAATAGTAGCAGACATTAACAAACATAGTGCTGCAGGCAGCTCTCCAAATAATCTGGTAATTTTTAAAGATCATCTTTACTTTTTTGCTGCAAAAGCTTCCTATAACCTGTATGATTTATGGTGCACCGATGGCACAGAAACTGGCACCCAAATGGTGGCCGAATTAGGAAAATCAGCCTATTTTGGCATTTCTGGTTTTGACCTTGTGGTATTGAACAACCAACTGTTATTCTCAGATGACTACAGAAATATACTCGCTACTGATGGCTCTGAAATAACCCCCACCAGCACCCAACTAAAGTTTTTACACCTTAATAATAGTAAGGTATGGAATGGTAAATTATACTTCGGTGGCAACAAGTTGGTAATAACCGATGGCACAGAAGCTGGTACCACATCTATAGACAAAGGCATACGCAATATGTCTTCTAATATACAGGTTTTATGTGTTTAATAAACTGTTATACTTTGTTGCCAGTGGTGAGTACGGCTCTGAACTATGGCGCACAGACGGAACAGAAGAAGGCACACACTTGGCTGTTGATATTTTCTCTTCCTATAAATCGAGTCATCCAAGCGCTTTTCAGGTCTGGAACAACAAACTATACTTCCAAGCCAACAATGGCAGTGGTGCAGAGTTTTGGGTATATACTCCACAGAAAAAAACTACGGGGCTTTTTAGCCAAGTCAAACAGGAAAACCTCATTGCATACCCTAACCCAGTAAACGATCAACTACACCTCAAGTTAACCGAAGGAAGTAATCATCAGGCAAATGTCGTTGTGTACAATATGCTTGGCAAACCTGTGCTTTCCAGTACTTTACCTCTAAAACATAACACGGGCAATATTCGCCTTGATCATTTGCAGCCTGGCTATTACATTATTAAACTAAGAGTAAATGGTCGTTGGGTAAGTCGAAAAATCATAAAAAAATAAGGCTCTTATAAAGAATTGGGCTGAAGGGTTATTGTATGCTCATGTTTGCTCTTTACTAGGGCAACCACAAGGGATTGCCCCTACATTTATCACTTTAAACTATACATAAACACCTGTATATCAGAAATTTTAAAAACTTCGTACACGCTTAAAATGTATCCGCAGGATGCTTAATAAGAGCCAAAAATAAAACTTCACTACATTCGTCAGTCTTAAAGATGCAAAAAAACAAAGCCTGTAGCTCTACCAATAGCTACAGGCTTTTGTTACTCAAGTAAATAATCAAACCTCTACAACTGCTGCAAAATTGTGGGGTCTTGAATCTCTTGCTCTTTGGCAAGTAACAAGATTTTAGACATAATTTCGGCAGTTTTAGGGTCTTCGTCTAAGAAGGGCAAAAACATACGCCCACGGTGCTGCGAGTGTACGGGCAAAATAGACAAAGCTACTCCAGGCATTTTGTGGGCAATGGCACTACCCAAATGCACCGAGTAGTCATTTTTACCCCCTTTAATCAGCGCATGCTTGCCCTTGAGAGTGACATTGTCTAGTTTAAACAAGCGCACCGTTTCGCGCACAATGGCGGTTCGTAGCTCTATAGTAGACTGGCTTGCTTCAGGGTCTACATCACCTACGTGGGCAATGCTTACCACCAAGTCAATATCACGCATTACTTCAGAAAAAATACGCGGACTGATTTTATCAAAAGGCACATTTTTCCAGGTTTTTAAGTCCATAAACTCTATTGTTTCCAAGGTAGGACTTTCAACCTCTGCTGGAGTAAACCAATCTGCCAAAGCATACATACGGGCAATGAAACCTTCTTTGTGATAGGTCTTCTGCAAACCTTCTTCATAGTTTACAGTCCAACCCCTGGTTTTGAGCAATGCCACGGTTTTTTGCGGCTGCACCTGGTGTCCGGCATAACGACGCGACACCGCTTTTTCGCCTAACTCATCTTCGGTAGGTACATACAACTCCCGGAACACTTGCTTAAACGGTTGCTGTATTTTTTGGGCAAAACAATGCGCCTGATAATCTCCCCACTGCCCACTGGCGTACAAGTCGGTACAATGGGCTATCTGCAAAGCATCTGTGGTATCGTGCAAACTACCCACTGCATCAGCTAGTTTACCATCTTGCCAAAAACCCAACGTTTCGCCCGATTTGAGCACTAATTTACGGAGCATAGGTGCTACTACCGGGTGGGTCATCAGAGTTTGTATTTCGCCCAAGCTAAATGCATCACCATTAACCATTGCCTCTTCCAAGCTTTGGCGAGTGCGCTTGTACTGGTTTTGCAAGGTTTTGTTAAACTCTTTCAAAGCCACTACTGCTTTGTCTTTTTTGAGCTTTGCCGGAATGCTTTTCAATGCTTTGTCGTTGCGAGTAATGCTTAAGCTCGACTTGCCATGTTCGTCTACTTCCAGACGTATTTGTACATCGCCAAACGCCAGTACTTCGGCATTGTCGAGTATGGTGCGGGCTTCTTCAGTTTCCATCGCCCAAGTCAGGCGAATAGGGTCACTAAAGCCCGCTGTACGAGCCAGGTTCTCCATAGCAATACGCACGGCAAGTCCTTCGCTGGTTTGACGTTGGGCACCAAATTGTTTGCTTTCTTTTTTAAACTTTTGCAAATATTGATAACGCTTCAGCATGTCGGCTTCGTAGTTTTTCTTGCTCAAAGGCACCAAACCATATACCCGCAAATAGTCTTGGCTTCGTTTTTCTACCACTCGTTTGCGCACTTCGGTAATTTTGGTATTACCCAAAATCACATCGGCGTACAACATGGCACGTTTGTGCCCATTACCGTCTGAAATATATTTTGCCGAATCGTAGAGCATTTTCCAGCGGGCTTTACCCAATGCCTTGTAAGCAGCCTTGAACCAGTCAATGTCTACGGCTCCATTGCTAAAGTCTTGCATAGCCACTTTAGAGTATTTGCCTACCTCGGTTTCGGTTTCTGAGTCGTGGCGGGCATTGGTATGCGCGTGCAACCACCACGCCGCCGACTCCAGCCCTTTCCAGCCCAGGTGTTGACTTACCCAAGGCAACCATTGTGGAGCATAAGCAGCTGCTTCTATCAAGCGTTTTTCTTTAATTTTGGCAGCAGTTACTTTTTCATCAAATACTGCTTGTGTTTCCTCTTTAGCCGGATGGCAACGTTTAAGCAAAGTACTTAATATTTCTTTTTTATTGTAAGTTCTATCGCCCCAACTATAGATATACCCCCGGTGTAGGTTATCTTTACCCATCGCCACCAATATATCTACAAAGTACTGGATACCAAACATTTGCTGAATATTTTGGGCTAGTTGGGTTACGGCTGTAGATGAGTCACCCCGCTTGAGTTCTATTTCCAAAATGCGGGTACGTGCCTCGGCTGCCATATCAATCAAAAAAGGAAATACTCGCCTAATCTCGTACTTATCTTCCGGCTTCATTTTGCCTGTCAATTCACCCATTGCATCAGGCTGCATGATACGTCCCATGAGCTCATCGCGGCCAATCAGCTCTAGAGTATACGCCCGACTATGGTGATGCAATGAAGCTACATAGTTGTTGGGATAAGGATGTTTGGAAGGAATGTGTGCATTGTACCACTTTTCTAATTGCCAGAATACCTTAAACTGTTCATCATTCATCTGGTTTACCCTTGCATAGTAGGCGTCGTATACCTGGCTTACACGGTCAAGGTTGCGCCAAGTATGCCAATAAGAGTGTCCCCAACTCGTTTTTTCCTGGGCAAGTTTGTGCACGTCGTCAGGGTGAATATTACAAAATACCGTTTGACAAAGCCCTTCTAAATACTCAGTTTGAGCCTCATAAGGAAACACCAACGGTAAAGTTTCCAAAATATCAACCACCGGGTTGCGCCAGTGATTTTTACCTGCTTTAGGCACAGGTGCTATATATACTATTTTGGCTATATTGTCAGCGGTTTTGGCTAAATCTTCTATATCATTTTTTTTGATTTGAGGTTCCTCTTTGTCCTCTACATAGTCTACCAATCTTGAGGTGAGGTTGATCAAAAACAAATCGCAAGGCGTAACTTTATAATCTACAGCCCATTTTTTCCAAACATCGGCCAGTGGGTAATTATAAAACTGCTCTTCATTGGTCATCCCCTTGGTATCGCGTTTAATCGCGTTAAACTCATTGCCCAACAAGCCTTGGGTCATACTTTTATCCCAGTTTTCGTAGCTGTATTCGTATTCTTGATTTACTAAATAAAGCTTTTTAAGCTCCTCTAATGCTTTCAGTAATTGTTCGGGAGATTGGTTTAAGCCATATACATTATTTTTGGTTTTTTCTATATACTCACCAATGGTAGGCAAGGTAGGTTCAACAGGCGCTGCTACATTTGTTGGGTCATACAAACCAAATCCGTTTTCTGCGTTGTACTCCAGCATGACCGATTGTTCAGAAACGAGTGTTTCTAAAATCACCTCTTCTTTTGCGGTTACCTTGGGGTTTTCGGCAAAAGCCTGCGCCTGCTCGTTTACCCAGGCATTGTCAAAGTCTTTGCGGGTTTTCAGGTTTACCAATAGGTCGAGCCCGGCAAGGCGTTGCTCCTGGTTTTTGGCCTTCAACAAGTTGCTGGTCGCCCCTTTCAACATTTCATCTTTTTGCTTCAGCAAAATGCCTATCAGGCTTTTGCGCAAGTCAGCCGTTTTACGCTTGAGCATTTCTTCAAATACAACCAACTCTTCGGCAAACATTTCGGCATTTTTCAGGGCGCGCAAAGCGGCCGTTCTTATCGCATCGCTCCGGTCTTTGATTATACTAAATGCAAAGTCTCTTTGTTGGGCAGTAAGTGCCGGGCGGGGTTTATTTTCATCATAAGACCAACTGTGGTAGTCGGGCAATAAATTACGGGTCAGACTGCCACGTTGATTAATGGGCATTGCTTTGTAATGAGTCAATAACTGGCGTACTTCATCCTCATTTTCAAAATCAACTAAGTCAATCATCAAAGCATAAATATCGCCTTGGTCGATGTTAAATTTCAGCCATGAAAACACCTTGCCCTCTATAGTTTTAGTTTTGGCAGGCACATGCTCCAGCTGGGCCTCTAACTGGATGTATAGGTCACGTTTTTGGGTGGTATCCAATGCGTCTATATTACCCTTGAGCAAAGGAATAGTAGCTGCCAATACCAATAAATGTTCACTATTGATATGTTGCAAACCATAGTGTAAGCTTACTTCTGACAATTCTGCCTGAGCAATGAAATACAATACCAGGGCTGTTTTTTCTATTCCTGCTTTGTCCAACACTTGGTTGGCCAACGGGAAACTTTGGTCTATGTCGTGCACCCCTTGCGCCCATAACGCCATGTATACTTCAGCATTGTCTTTACTTTTGATTGCCGTGGGTAGTTTGTTTTGGTCATTTAAATACTCGTGAGCAAGCTCAAGAAAACGCCTCACGGTGGCTTCGCGTTCGCTTTCCCAACCAAAACCTGCCCAAACATCTACGGCTCGCACCACCGACGAGAAACGCGCCAGTTTGTGCTCTACAATCACCCCTATCAGGGTTTTCATGGCACCTAAAGAAGTTTCATCCAGGCACTCTAAAATGGTTTGGCGCAAGCCCTCTTGCCGCTGTGCCGATAGTAATAATTTTACTACTGCTTCCCAGGCTTCTTCACGGTTGCTCAATAACATTGCCTTGATCACCGTACGATTTACCTTGGCTGTTTCGTGGCGATTGTATACAATGTCGTGCAGTGATTCGGTGATTTTAGCATCTTGTTGGTTAAGGGCAGCCGCCAATATATAACACAACTCACTGTTGTAATATGGGTTTACATACAAAGCATACTCTTGCAAGCTTAAGTCATAGTCGAGTTGGTTCAACAAACCTACAATAAAGTTTGCCTGACGTGCCAAGTGTAGCTTTTGGCGCTGGGGAGCACGAAACGAACGACGATACCAGCCAGTTTGATACATTAATTGAGGAAATTGTGTAAGTGCTTCTTGCACAAAAGGCAGCAGTTCTTCGCCAAAACATAACTTGAGCAAGCCTGTATGAGCCTCCCAGATATTACCGCTTTGGTTAAACTCTTCCAGCTTCTTAAAACGTAAATCATCTACCGCAATTTGGTCGGTATATCGCCAATGTTCCTGCTCGTCGTCAGATTTGTCAGGGTCATAGTTTTCTCTCAGGTTTGAAAAGCAATTGAGCAAAATCAACCCCAACTCGGCCTCGGCTTTGGCAATTGTGGTGGTTTTGCCATTGAAATTGTCCAGCAAAAGCTGGTGCAGGTTTTCAAGTTTGTCTTCAATCTTTTTTTCTTTAAGCAGTGTTTGAATATCCATTTTTTTGGATTGATTAAGTGATAGGTGATTTTTTATTTACAAATATGCGAAAGTTAGTCGGTAGTTAAACGTTGTTTTCTTAAGCCTTAAGTAGCTGAAAGTTGTGGGAATGCTTGAGTCCACAGTCAATGGTTGATAGCCCCTACAGCCTCAAGTCCTTAGATGCCGATGCATATCGGTGCTTTTAGCAACAAGTCCTTAGATACCGATGTATATCGGTGCTTCAAGTTTGAGGCTGCTCTACAAGCAACTTACCGATTTTATAATGCATTGATTTTTAATGGTTTATAAAGTCGGTAGATGGAAGTCCAATGCTGTTTCTTTAACAAAGCCATTAAGGCTGTAGAAGCTCCCGACTATTTACCAACTTCTGCCTGCCAAAAAAGTAAGGCGTACAAAAGTAAACACCGTGTCAGGGGTAACCGTAACTACTTGGCTTAAATCTTCTACTTGGTCGTCATCGACAAATACCGCAATGAGTCCATCTTCAAAGGCAAGCACCACCGTTTCTATAGCCTTGTCGAGTTGTGCTTGGTCAGCGTTGTAGATTGCCCCAAACTTTACCCTACCTGTTTGTGCTTCTTCGGCAATGGCATCTTCTTTTAAGAAAGTAAACAATGATTTTTCTTCACGGTGTTGGTTAAACGTTGCTACCTGTTGAGCAACTATTTGGCTGAGGATGGTTTGTAAGGCATAAGGTTGGTGATAGGTGCCCTCTATGTCTATAGCTTTGCGCTGAATAAAGGGGCGTTTCTTGCCCAATCGTTTGATAGAGAAATGTATTTGCATGATGAGTTAGTAAGTAGTTGATAGTGTTTAATCAGTAGTCCATAGCGCCTGCAGGGGCAAGCTTCAAGCGACAAGTCGCAAGTCCTTAGATACCGATGAATATCGGTGCTAAACCCTGTTCCACAGGTAACTACACTTTTTCTATCACATTGATTTTTAGCAACTTACAAAAAGCGTAGTTAAAAGTTGTTGGGTAAACACTATCTAGTTTCAAACTTATTTTACTCAAAGGTGAGCAAAAAATTGGGGGTGAGCAATGAAAACTGGAGGGCAGATTTAAATTATTTTTTTTAAGAAAGTTTGGCAAAGTCTAAAGTTAACCCATCACCATTAGTTTCATTAAAGAACAGTCATAATCAATTCGCTGCACTTATTAAGTTCACTACTATTTCTTAATAAGTAAACATATTATACTACACCCTACCACTTATTATCTCTTTATTCTCACCCGTTTGGTTTAAGTTTGAGCGAAGCGGCAAATTAAACCTTAAAAATAGTGAACAGTTGGTAGCTGTTCTTACGCAGCAAAAAAACAAGGAAAGTAAACGATTAATAGTTAAAACCTATCTTATGGTTTTTACACGAGAGGTCTAAGCTTTCGTGTAAAAGCAAGTTACAAGTTTGCCTCTAACCTTCTGATTTAAGTTTTGAAAGCCCAAACAATATTGCCCTAGCTTACATCATATAAGTTGTCCATTCTTTGTCCACCTCTTTTTATTGCTATTTGAATAAAGTATTGATAAAATTACTATACAAGTCTCTTGAAATTGTGCTTGGATATTTAAACACTCTCTTTTAGCAACTTCATTCACAACACAATGTATATAAAAATAACATATACTACTATAGTATTTTTATTACTTGGCATACTCATAAGCAAAAAAACTATAGCACAAAATCAGGCATTTATTGATTCATTAAAACAAATATTATCTACCTATATATCAGAAAAAGAACGAGTTGAGGTTTACAATCAAATCGCTTGGCACTATCGTAGGCAAGACCATACAAAAGCTATACAATACTCTAAGAAAATGCTTACCCTATCTGGAAAAATAAATTACCCAATTGGTACTTGTGACGCTTATTACCACCTTGGAGTAATAAAAATGATTCAAACAAAATATGATAAAGCCTTTTTTATAGCCCGAAAGATGCTTCAATTATCTAAAAAAATAGCCTACCTCAAAGGACAAGGAAATGCATATAACTTACTATCTGCGCTAAGTTGGCACAGAGACGATTATGCGGGTATGATTAAATTTGGAAAAAAGTCACTAAAAATCCGACAACAAATAGACGATAAAGAAGGCGTTGCAATCATTTATCGTGGTATACTAGGTACAGTCTATGAGAAACAAGGAAACTATCCAAAAGCTCTAGAATACTTTCACAAATCCTTGAAAGTAAGCGAGGAAATGAAAAACACAAAACTCATTGGTTTTTGCTACCACCGTATCGCTACTTTACATATCACTATGAAACGCTTTTCACAAGCTATTCCATTCCTAAAAAAGGCTTTGGTCATTGCCAGGCAAACAGGAGATTCTTCCAACAAAGCATCTGTATACATTCACCTTGGCAATGCCTATGTGGGACAGAAACATTACCAAAAAGGAATAGATTGTTACGAAAAATCAAAAAAAATACTTCTGAAGATTGACGAAGCTGTTGGGTTGGTAGAAAGTTACCTCAGCATAGGAAAGGCTTATCTAAAACTTGGCAAATACAAAAAAGCCCTGTATGAAATTCAACAAGCCAATCAAATAGTACAGAAAAAATCTATGCGCTCTTACCTGCCCCAAACCTATGTTATGCTTGGCAGTATCTATTACTACCTCAAAAAATACACTAAAGCTGCTGTACTTTTAAAACAAGGTTTGAAGCTGGCAAAAAAATCAAAAAATCCCATTGTTATGCAAAATGCAGCCAAATACTTGGCGCTGACCTACCACGATACGAAACAATTCGAGAAGGCTTACAACAAACAGGTGCTGCTTAAGTATATATCAGACAGCTTGTTTAATAAAAATAATGCTAAAAAAATGGCTCAGATTGAAGCATCCTATACATTTGGAAAAAAAGAAGATTCGCTGAACCGTGCACAAGAAAATGAGCGATTGGTCTTTGAAGAAGAAAAAAAACGACATAAACTTATACAACGAGACACCTATCTTGGATTAACATTGGCGTTTGTACTGGTGGCTATTATGTCATTTTTTTATTGGGAAAAACGAAAAAATAACAGAAAACTAAATGATGTAAATAAAAAATTAAAATACTTCAATGAAGAACTACACATGCAGCAAGAGGAAATATTGACTCAACGAGATGCTATAGAAGACCAAAATAAATTGCTCAACAAAAAAAACCTGCACATAAACCAAAGCATACAAGCGGCAAAACTTATCCAAGAAGCTATGTTACCATTCAAGGAGCGTATGCAACAAACATTGCAAGAACACTTTGTGATATATCAGCCAAAAGATATTGTTTCTGGAGATTTTTATTGGCTTGAAAAAACGGGTGAAAAAATCATATTAGGAGCATTTGACTGTACTGGTCACGGTGTTCCAGGTGCTTTTATGAGTTTGGTTGGTGTAACCTTGCTGAATGAAATTGTACAAGCCAAAAAAATTACTACTCCATCAGGTATACTCAATCAACTACGAGTAGAAGTGCAAAAAGCCCTTAGGCAAGAACAAACAGGCGATAGAAATGGAATGGATGCCGCAGTTATGTGTTTAGAACCTGCAGTAAATAATCAAACTAAAGTGACTTTTGCTGGTGCAAAAAGACCATTGTGGTATATAGAACCTTCTGACAATGAGCTCAAAACTATTAAAGGATGTGCTGTTTCTATTGGTGTTTTATACGAAGATAATCGTCAAATAAAAACACATGAGGTTATATGTACAAAAAACACTTTACTATATATTGGATCTGATGGGTTTACAGATCAAAATAATGTAAAAAGAAAAAAATTTAGCCGAAAAAGGCTTTGTAAGATACTCCATGAAAATAAGTCGGTTCCCATGTACCAACAAAAAAAAGCACTGGAAAAGGCTTTACAAGAACACATGGTAGGAACAGAACAACGAGATGATATTTTACTTATTGGATTAAAGATAGTATAGAAGTAAGCTCCATTGTGGCATTTCTAAAACTATGATGATGTAAACGCAGAGGTACCCTACTTTATACACATACAACCCCCCTTTATTTCCTATTGCAAAAAAAACCACTACCCTGCTCTAGCAGAATAGTGGTTTTATATGATAAAAATTGAGCTTGATAGCTTAAGCAGCTTTCAAACGACTCAACTTAGATTTTTCGAATTTTTCGCGGGCATACGTTTCATCTATGATCAACTCGCTGTGCTCTGAATCTGAGGTTACCTCAAACATAGCATCAGTCATAATGGCTTCACAAATAGAACGCAAACCTCTGGCACCTAGCTTACTCTCCATTGCTTTGTCTACAATGTAGTTTAGCGCACCATCACTAAAGGTAAGGTCTATGTTTTCCATCGCAAACAATTTTTGATATTGTTTTACCAAAGCATTTTTAGGCTCGGTCAATATCTTGCGAATGGTTTCGTGGGTCAATGGTGGCAAATAAGTAACTACTGGCAAACGACCTATTAACTCAGGAATCAACCCAAAAGTTTTTAAGTCCTGCGATGCTACATATTGCAACAAGTTATCACGGTCTATGTCATCTTGGTCATCTTCACCAGCAAACCCAATCGGGCGGGTTTTCAAACGGCTGGCAATCATTCGATCGATGCCGTCAAATGCACCTCCACAAATAAACAAGATATTTTCAGTATTGATAGTAATCAGCTTTTGCTCAGGGTGCTTGCGACCACCTTGTGGGGGTACATTTACTTCTGAACCTTCAAGCATTTTCAACAACCCTTGCTGTACACCTTCTCCGCTTACATCACGGGTAATAGAGGGGTTGTCAGACTTACGGGCAATTTTATCAATTTCATCTATATAAACAATGCCTCTTTCGGCAGCTTCTACATTGTAATCGGCAGCTTGTAAAAGACGGGTAAGTACATTTTCTATGTCTTCGCCTACATAACCTGCTTCGGTAAGTACGGTAGCATCAGCTATACAGAAAGGTACTTGTAATATCTTGGCGAGTGTTTTGGCAAGGTAGGTTTTTCCGGTACCGGTTTGTCCTACCATTATAATGTTTGATTTTTCAATGACAACATCATCTGTATTATCAGATTGTTGCTTTTGCATCAATCGCTTATAGTGATTGTACACAGCTACTGTCATCACCTTTTTGGCTTGATCCTGCCCTACTACAAACTGGTCGATAAATTCTTTCATCTGGCGTGGTTTAATCAGATGAAACTTGGGTGGAGTGTTGTCTTTCTGGACACCAGATTCTTCCAGCCAAATTTGATATGCTTCTCTAATGCAGTTGTCGCAGATGTGTGCGTCAATACCTGAAACTAATAGAGAAACTTCATGTTTTCGTTTCCCACAAAAAGAACAAACTTGTTCCATAAAATTCTACAAGAAAGTTGTAAGTTGTATTAAGATAAATAACCAATTAGGAATCATTTAATGCTTTCAAATCACTCCATTACAAATATAATGATTTGTAAAAGGTTAATCTTTATAAAATCAGAAAAGTTCAAACTAATTAGCGCGTATTTTATAAAAGACACCAATAATACAGTTTTTTTTCTAACTTCTCAAGAATCTCCTAACAAATTACTATCAAAAAAATACAACAAATAGCCTGAAAAATATCCTAAAAAAAGAAGAAAAGTAACAAAATAGCCCAAAGGCTTTGAAGTCTTTGGGCTACCCGGCAATTTAAACTTAGCCTTGGTTTTTCACCAATACCTCGTCAATCAAGCCATACTCTTTAGCGGCATCTGATTTCATCCAGTAATCGCGATCGGCGTGTTTCTCGATGTCTTCTATAGCTTTGCCAGAGTGTTTTGCCAATATTTCATACAATTCATGTTTCAGAATAAGTATTTGCTTGGCAGTAATCTCAATGTCAGAAGCTTGCCCCTGTGCACCACCCAAAGGTTGGTGAATCATTACACGTGAGTGCTCAAGCGCAGAACGTTTGTTTTCGGCTCCACCCGCAAGCAATACAGCTCCCATAGAAGCAGCCAATCCGGTACAAATCGTTACCACATCAGGGTTTACATATTGCATAGTATCATAAATACCCAAACCAGCATATACCGAGCCTCCAGGACTATTGATATATACCAAAATGTCTTTTTTAGAGTCAACCGACTCCAAAAACAACAACTGGGCAGTTACCACATTTGCCACCAAATCGTCGATACCCATTCCCAGAAAAATAATACGATCCATAATCAAGCGCGAAAACACGTCAATTTCACGGAAATTGGTAGGTCTTTCCTCAATTACAGTACGGGTCATATTGTTTACCTGTGCGTGGGCAACTCCTTCGATATGGTTTAAGTATTGATCAACCGCCAAACCATTTAATCCTTGACCTTTGACAGCGTATTTTCTAAATTCGTCTTTGTTTAACATTGTTGGGTTTCTTGTTAAAAGGTGGTTGTACTAAAAGTTTATGAAGTAGCCACAAGTCATGAGCAACAGGCTACAAGTGTAGATAAATATTTAATACAAATTTGTTTTTTTAGTCGGTTTTGCTGCTACGAACAAGTACCTCGTCAATCAAGCCATACTCTTTAGCAGCGTCAGCCTTAAGCCAAAAATCGCGGTCGCCATCGGCTTCTAATTGCTCAGGCGTTTTACCACAATGTTTGGCAATGATCTCATTTAACTCACGCTTTAAAAGAACATACTGCTTGGCAGTAATTTCAATATCAGAAGCTTGTCCCTGCGCGCCACCGTGTGGTTGGTGAATCATAATTCTGGCGTGCTCTAGCGCTGACCTCTTACCAGGTGCACCACCCGTAAGCAATACAGCCCCAAACGATGCTGCCATACCTGTACAAATAGTGGCAATATCAGGTCCTACATACTGCATAGTGTCATAAATACCCAGCCCGGCATATACCGAACCTCCGGGGCTATTGATGTACAGCAATATATCTTTCTTGGCATCTACTGATTCTAAAAACAATAGTTGGGCAGTTATTACATTGGCTACATTATCGTCAACGGCGGTTCCGAGAAAAATAATCCGGTCGGAAATCAAACGCGAAAACACATCGATTGGCCGGAAGTTTACAGGGCGTTCCTCAATAATATTAGGTGTCATGTTGTAAGGGGTCTGGTATTGTCTCAGATAGCTATCTATCATTGACCCGCTCAGCCCACGATGCTTTACAGCATAGTTCCTAAACTCATCCTGGTTCAATCCACTGTAAAAAGTATCTTTATATATACTCTCCATTGTGTTATTTATTTTTGTTTGGGAGCTAAATAACAAAAAAAAGTCCTTTGTTCAAAAAAGGACTTTTTGTCATATTTTATATGTAAGTATGTGCTTTTATGCTGTCACGATTTTTTCAAACTCGCTTTTGCTCACATCTTTTGTCTCAATATTTACTTTGCCTTTGACAAAATCAAGTACTTTGTCATACATTACCTGGCTCTCAAACTGCTCTACCATACGACCATTGTCTTCGTTGAGGTAACGTTCTGCCAAAGAGTCAATCATATCTTCTATTTGTGGAGACATAGCCATCGCCCCACCAATCTGAGAACGAACAAAGTTCTTGGCTTGCCCAAGAATTTCATCATCTTCTACTTTGAAATCGTTTTCTTCGGCAATGCGCCCTACAATCAAAGACCAACGGCGCTCATTTGCGTATTTTTCGTACTCCTCTTCAATCTGGCTCTTAGAAAACTTACCTTCGTTGCTTTCGTACAACCAATCTTTCAAAAACTCGTCTGGAAGCGCAATGTCTACACTTTCAAGCACTTTGTCTCTGATGGTATTTTGCAAGAAAAGGTTGGTGTCTTTTTCAAAGTTTTCGGCAATAGATTCCTTCACTTTTGCTACAAACTCTTCCTCTCCGTTTACAGTGTCAGGTCCAAAGATGTTATCAAATAAATCTTGGTTAAGCTCTGCTTCTGCCTGGCGGGTAATGTTCTCTATAGTAAAACGGTACTTTCCTTTGAGTTGTTTGGCTTCTTCAAGCGAAAGTCCGGTAATTTCTTTAATGGTTTCGGCGCCGTCCTTGAAAAACTTGCGGATAGTGAAATCGAAGTGTGCTTCTTTTTCCAGGCCTACAATTTTTTCAACCTCAGCTTCTACTACTTTTTCTGTATCAATCAATACATCTTTCTCGTAAGCAGTCTCCCCTTCGTCTTTAGCTTTTTTGGTCAATACTTGCTCAAGTTTACCAAAGATCATATCGCCAGCGGCTACCTCTTCTGGGTTTTCAGATTTACCTTGTTGCTTACGAATGTTTTCTATTACTTCCTGTACGTCTTCGTCAGCTACTGTTACATTGTATGAGGTTACTGTGACATTCTCAAGGTTGTACTCATACTCACCAGCTAAACCTACACGGTAAGAAAACTCAAAATCTTTTTGGTTGTCCCAATCGATGGTGTTTTCGCTTTCTTGCTCTTCTGGTATTGGTTGCCCTACCAGTGGAAGTTTGTTGTCAACAATATAGCTGCTCAGTGAAGAAGACAACAAGTGGTTGATTTCTTCGACAAGAATACCTTTTCCGTACATTTTTTTGATGACACCAGCAGGCACTTTCCCTGGGCGAAACCCTTTGAGCTGTACTTTTTTGCCGTACTCTTTCAGTTTACTGTTAAACTGTTGCTTGTAATCAGCTTCGCTTACCTTGATTTTGATGGAAGCGTTAGTAGCGTCTTTTTTGTCTAATACTATATCCAATGGACTACTTACGGTTTGGGTGATTGACTAATAATTTAAAAATACTAAAACCCCCAACAAGTTTGTTTGTTGGGGGCTTAGATAAATAAAAACCGAGTGCGGATAGAGGGAGTCGAACCCCCACGCCTTGCGGCGCTAGATCCTAAGTCTAGTGCGTCTACCAATTCCGCCATATCCGCGATTTGCGAGTGCAAAGTTACAAACGTTTTTTTTATCTACAAGAAATCAGAAAAAAAAATCTCGTTTTTTCAAAAATGTTTGTTTCAGGGTTTCTATTACCAAAATTGTGGTTTTTGTTTTCAACAAAAATACAAAAAAACCCTTAACAAAATAAATTGTTAAGGGTAAAATTAAGTGCGGATAGAGGGAGTCGAACCCCCACGCCTTGCGGCGCTAGATCCTAAGTCTAGTGCGTCTACCAATTCCGCCATATCCGCGAATGGGTTGCAAATGTAAGCACTTTTTTTTTAGGCACAAGTATTTGCTTAATATTTTTTCAATAAAAACTACTCTGTCCCCTTCTCGTCTTCATTTTCAGTTTTTTTGGGAACTTTAAGTCTTCCCGATTTTTTTAATGCTTGATGAATAATCCATTCCAGTTGTCCATTGGTACTTCTGAATTCATCGGCTGCCCATTTTTCTACTGCAGCCATCATGTCTTCATCCAACCTTAAAGCAAATGCTTTTTTTTTCGCCATCTTGTCATAGTTTTAAAGAGATATAAATAGCAGCAAGCCTTTAGGTACCCATACCTGTTGGTGCAGTGAATGAGAAACTACAAGTATAGGTAAACCAGGTATTTCGTTTTTTATTGGTGCTTTTTTTTCACAAAGGTAAAAATGCATTGGTAGTTATCCAATCAGCCACACCAACTCTTTGTTAAATAACGTAAGTTGTGAATTATAGGCAGCAAGTCTTAAATATCGATGTATACTGGTGCTACAAACTTCATAGTATGCCAACTATACCTACTTGTTTAGATATAGTTACTTGCCACTCACAACTTATGCTAAATTATTGGTTCAAGGTTCCAGTATTGATGACTGGGCTGGTATCTTTTTCTGAGCAAAGCACTACCATGAGGTTACTCACCATTGCCGCTTTCTTTTCTTCGTCTAAATGAATAATATTTTTCTTTGATAACTCTTCCAGCGCCATTTCTACCATTCCTACTGCTCCTTCTACAATTTTTTGGCGGGCAGCCACAATTGCAGTAGCTTGTTGACGACGCAACATAGCACTGGCTATTTCGGTGGCATACGCCAAATAACCTATCCGGGCTTCTATTACTTCTATGCCTGCAATACCCAACCTATCGCCTAACTCTTGCTCTAAAGCTTGGTTTACCTCAGTTACCCCCGAACGCAAGGTCACTTCTGATTGGTGTTCATCAAAGTTGTCATAAGGATACATTCCAGCCATTTTACGCACTGCTGCGTCGCTTTGCACTCTTACAAACTCTTCGTAACGGTTTACCTCAAACGCTGCCTGATAAGTGTTTTTTACCCGCCAAACCAAAATCACACTGATCATGATAGGATTACCTATTTTGTCGTTTACTTTCACTCTTTCACTGTCAAAGTTTCTTGCCCGTAACGAAATGGGTTGTTTAGAAAGTAAAGGGTTTACCCAAAAAAATCCATTTCGTTTGACTGTGCCTTTATAGGCGCCAAATAATACCAACACTTTAGAACCATTGGGGTTTACCACAAAAAAGCCAGGACTAAGTAATACTGACAGTATTCCTCCTGCTATAAAAAAACCAGGGGTTGCAGTCGTTTTGGCTGCCAGAGCGCTTCCGGCAAGTAAGCCTACCAACAACAATAACATAAGATAGCCAGAGAGTGGGCTATAACTTTTTTCTTTGTTTTTCATTGTACTAAAAGTTTAAAAAATAACAGGAATCTTATTATATAAAATAAAGAGTCACAATAATATCACTTATTAAATTAATTGATATCATTTTAATATCATTATTATATTCAATACTACGACTTTTTTTTCAAAAAGTTGCTAAGCTACTTTTTGATTTGACCAAAAATATTTAACTATACAACAGTTTTTTTGCTAGTTGGCAACCTTAAAACTGTGATGGTTTGGCGATACTTGGCCGTATTTCTTCTCAAAAAACGCGACCAAAATAACCACAACATTACGACTATGTATTATACCTAAACATTACCTTACATGCTGTTTGCTAAAATATTTAATATTGACAAAATCGCAGATATGATCACTACTCAGGTGATTACTTATGGTCCCAAAGTGCTACTTGCTATCATTACTTTTATCGTTGGGCGGTGGATCATCAAAAAACTACTCAAAGTTGCTACCAATGCCATGGCCAAGAGCAACATAGAGCAGTCACTCAGTTCTTTCCTCAAAAGCTTGATCAATGTAGGGCTCAATGCACTACTCATTGTCAGTGTTGCTTCTATGGTGGGCATCGAAACTACCTCGTTTGTGGCCATACTTGGTGCAGCAGGTCTTGCGGTAGGTTTAGCCTTACAAGGTAGTTTATCAAACTTTGCTGGGGGGGTACTTATCCTTGTTTTTAAGCCTTTCAAAGTGGGCGACTTGATAGAAACTCAAGGGCATTTTGGGGAAGTTCAAAAAATACTTATATTCTATACTGTCATTACTACACTTGAGGGCAAATCGGTGATTTTACCTAATTCAAATGTAACCAATGGAGCCATTACTAATCATAGTGAAAATGGCAAAATAAGGGTTGAAGTAGTGGCTGGTGTAGCGTATGGTGCTGACCTGAGAAAAGCCAAAAAAGTGCTGGAGGAAATGCTTGAAAAAGAAACGCTGGTAATGAAAGAACCTGCACCGAGTGTATCAGTGATTGCGCTTGCCGATAGCTCGGTAAATCTGACTATCAGACCCTGGTGCAAACCTGAAGATTACTGGACAGTGTTTTTTGATGTGACAGAAAAGGCCAAGTTAACCCTTGATCAGCACGACATTGAGATTCCTTTCCCACAACAAGATGTGTATATAAAACAACACACTCAGGGGTAACTTAAATAGCTACAGGCGACAAGTAATAAAAACTACACATAATGTGCACCCACTTACTGATACTTGTCGCTTGTAACTAATAGCTTTATGTTACTAGCATAGTTATTTCCCTCTAATAAAGGTTACTGAATCTATCAGTCCATTTTTTACAGTGTATACTGCTACTGCTTCTAATGGTCCGTTCTTTTTCCAACCTGGAAAACCAGTCACGCGCTCCTGATCTATCACTTTGTTGCCTAGCACTATTCTTTTGACTATTTTGCAATGCAACTCGGTTACCTTTTCAAACATTCGAGCATACCCCTTACGCATACTTTTTTTCCCCTTACTAATCAAACGGTGTGGGTATCTATAAAGCTTTACACTATCACTATAGGTGGCCATAAATGCCTCTATATTTCTGGCGTTGTATGCTTCTAGTTGACGTTGTACTACTTGTTCAGCGGTTTCTTTTAAGTTGTTTTTTTTTGTACCTACTTGCGCCTGAGTCACTCCTGTAAACAAACAAAAAATAAGTAACAGATAAGAGCACTTTGTATTAATAAATTCTTTTTTCATGGCATTGAATAATTAATTTAATTATGAACTGTGGGCAAAGTAATTACAGTTTTTAAAACTTTAAATATAAAATAACAAAAAGTGCTTTTAAAAATGAATGAGTGACATCGTGAAAAAAACAATTGGATATAAACAAACAAAAGCGATGAACAAAGTGGACAATTATAAAGAAAGTGTTACTTATTTTATAAGATTTACTAATTTTACGCGATTAACAAAAACATCACTTAGTTATGACTCAGACTCTGACAGAAGCTGAAATCAAAAAATCGACTAAACAAGACCTTTTCGAATCACCTGATTTTTATGGTATTGACGATTTATTGACAGAAGAGCATATTCTTATTCGCAATAGTGTACGTGATTTTGTAAAGAAGGAAATCTCTCCTATTATAGAAGATTGTGCAGAAAGAAATATTTTTCCAGAATACCTGGTTCCTGAGTTCGGCAAACTAGGACTGTTTGGTCCTACAGTATCTACCGACTATAACCCTAACGGGGGCTTGGACTACATATCTTATGGTTTGATGATGCAGGAAATAGAACGTGGAGATTCCGGAATGCGATCAACAGTATCGGTGCAGGGTTCCTTGGTTATGTTTCCTATTTATACATTTGGCTCTGAAGAGCAAAAGAAAAAGTATTTGCCTAAACTTGCTTCTGGCGAGTACCTGGGATGCTTTGGTTTGACTGAACCTAACCACGGCTCAAACCCAAGCGGTATGGAAAGCCGTTTGGAAGACAAAGGGGATCATTATGTGCTCAATGGCGCAAAAATGTGGATCACCAACTCACCTAAAGCTGATATAGCCGTAGTGTGGGCTAAAAATGACGAAGGTCGTATTCTTGGGGTGATTGTAGAACGCGGTATGGAAGGTTTCTCTACGCCTACTATTCACGACAAGTGGTCGCTAAGAGCCAGCGTTACTGGCGAACTAGTGTTTAATGATGTAAAAATACCCAAAGAAAATGTATTACCTGGGGTAAGCGGCCTTAAGGGACCTTTAAACTGCCTTGATTCAGCACGTTATGGCATCTCATGGGGGGCTATCGGGGTAGCAATGGATTGCTACGATACAGCTCGTCGTTATGCACTTGAACGCAAGCAATTTGGCAAACCCATTGCTGGCTTTCAGTTGATTCAGAAAAAGCTTGCCGAAATGCTGACCGAAATCACCAAGGCTCAGTTAGTAAGCTGGCGACTGGGTGTATTGAAAAACGAAGGAAAAGCAACCACTGCTCAGGTTTCCCTTGCCAAACGTAACAATATTGAAATTGCCATGCATACTGCCCGCGAAGCTCGCCAAATTTTGGGGGGAATGGGTATTACTCAGGAATATTCTATCATGCGCCACATGATGAACCTTGAATCGGTAGTAACTTATGAGGGTACTCACGATATTCATTTGTTGATCTTAGGCCACGAGATTACTGGCATCCAAGCTTTTAGATAAGCACTGGATGAGCCAACACTTTTTTACAACTGCTTTGGTGTACCCAAAGCAGTTTTTTTATAGTTTTGCGAGACACCACACAACTCCCTATGAGTATGGGTTTGTAAAACAAATGCGACCATGACCTTTCGCATAGCATTTGACCTTGATGATACTCTAATTAGCCCTGACCAAGCCTTTGTGTCTGAATTGTTTCCCCCGCCCGCACTGGTACGCATACTTGGCTTCGAACCTTTACGTTTACACTTCAAGAGGCTTTATAAACAACTCAAAAAACAAAAAGTGGAGGTATGGATATATACGTATATTTACCGCTTGTTTTGGCTATATGGCGTACACCTGAACGGAATTATAAATGGAGCCATTCACAAGGAACGAATGAAAAATATACCCAAAAATATTTCTAAGTACCCTCCTGCTTTTGGTATTGATGCACTGATAGACAACTCATTGAGAGTATATAAAGAAGGGCAGGAAAATAATTTTACTGTAGTTCGGGTGTTGCCCAATGACGATCAGTGGTATGGGGCACTTGATTCTTTATTATTAAAAAGACAGTGTCAATAATCTTATATACATATGGCTGTATCACCTTTTTTTAACATTAATATCATATTTGGTACTATTTTTTCATTATTCTTTATGATTTTTGCAGCCTAACGACAATTAAGCAGACAATCTATTCCACTAAACAGCACCTTTAGCTGATGTACTTCTTCAAAAATTTTGACCTGTAAGGGACTAACATGGCTTTAGCTATGCAAATATTTGTTCATTTGTGCATCCAAGGTATTTTGTTTCTTTGGAAAGCTTTATTTTTTGCGTTTTATTAAGCGTATGTTTACAAAATAGTTTGTTGTCTTATTTTTAATGGTGAAACAGCACTCTCTTTTGCTCGGTTATGATCTGGGCTAAAAAGCGATTTTTGACTCTGAAGACAACACTTTAAGCATAACTCTAAGATTCCTGATCCTGCCACAACTTATCAATTATTTTTTTTGATTTAATAAAATGTCATGCTATACGGTTACACAAGAAATTAATAGTAAGTGGAATATGAATAGACTTTTTACGATAGCACTTTTTTTAGGTATAATTGGAATATATACTGCCACCCAAGCCCAGCAATACAATTTCACAAGCTATGCGCTTGAAGAAGGGCTCCCACAATCTCAGGTACTTTCTATTATCCAAGATAGCCGGGGAAGCTTGTGGCAAGCAACTCAAGGAGGGGGAATATGTCGATTCAACGGCGACAAATTCGATGTTTTTACGGTCAGTGATGGGTTAATTGACAATCAGGCAATCTATTTGTTTGAAGATAGCAAGAAAAACCTGTGGATTATAACTTACCGAGGCATCAGTAAATATGATGGACAAAAATTCACCAATTATGGCGAGAAACAAAATATTCCGACAAGTATAAATTATGCTCGCGTGTATGAAGATAAAACTGGCAAGCTTTGGTTTTTTCTGCGCGAAGACATGAACAAGAGTCAGTTGTTGTACTTAAAAGATGGGAAATTTATTGATTTCAAAAAAGAAATTCCTCAGCTCAATGAAGCAACTATTTATACTTTTTGCCAAACCAGCGACCATACATTTCTAATTTCAACTCCTGAAGATATTTGGTCTTACAATGGCAAGCAACTTACTGCCTTGCCCTTTAATGACCAAGGTTTTTTGCAAGACAACCCCATACACGAAATGTCATCTTCAAAAAACGGAGACCTGTGGCTTGCCAGTAACCAACAAACTACTCGTTTTTTTAAGTATTCAAAAGGACAAATCAACCCTATAGCCCTACCCGAAGAAGCTCAAAAGGCGCCTATTTTGCACTTTATGACGGATAAGAAAAATAAACTTTGGATATCTACCATGGGGGCTGGCATTTTACAATATGATGGGCAACGTCTGCAGCTTTTTGGTATTGACAACGGCTTAGCCATCGTTCGGGTATATTGTATGTATGAAGACCGTGAAAATAACTTATGGATTGGCTCTGACGGGGATGGCTTGGTGCGCTATAGTGGCGATCGTTTTATATACCTGAATGAAAAAGATGGGCTGATTTCTAAAAATATACGCCCTATTTATGAAGATTCAAGGGGGAATATTTGGTTTGGCATGGTAGGGGCTGGAGTTGCCAAGGTAGACTCGGCAGGAGTGTCTACTTATATGGCTGATATAGGTACAAAACTAGGCAATATTCGCGGAATCACTGAAGTAGAACCAGGTAAAATGCTGTTTTCGTCAGATGACGGCTTGTGGTATTTAACGGGCAAAAATAAAAGGCAGGCCAACGAAGATTTTGGACTACCTCCTCACAAAAGAACCACCAATACAGTAAAGATTGGAGAGGAACTTTGGTTTGCCTTGCATGGAGCAAAGCTGATAAAGTATGATTTAAAAACAAAAAAGTCAAAAGAGTTTAGCCAACGTCAGGGGTTGGTAGATGCATCTATTCATTTTATTGGCAAAGACGCTCAAAAGAATATTTGGCTATGTACCAACTCAGGAATATCGAAATACAATAGAACCACCAAAAACTTCACTCATTATACCACTAAAGATGGCCTACCTGATAAATGGGTGTTGCACATGGCTGAAGACAAAAAAGGGAATTTATGGTTTGCGACTTTTGGCGGAGGCTTGATTCATTTTAATGGTAGCAAGTTTACAACTATTACTGTAAAAGAGGGCATTGGAACTGATATTATATACTCGGTATTGGTAGATGATAACAACCGGGTATGGCTGGGTACACAAAACGGGCTGGAACGCCTCACGATTGGTGAAAAAGATAAAATCAAAAAAATTAAAAAGTATGGTAAAGTTGAGGGTTTTGTAGGCATAGAAAACAACGGGCAGGCAAGTTTTAAAGACCGATACGGTAACTTATGGTTTGGTACCATCAATGGGCTAATTAAGTATAACCCAAAGTCAGATTTATCGAACAGTACGCCCCCTAAAATTAACATTACCAATGTACGTTTGTTTTTCAAGACAGTTCAATGGAACGATGAAAACCACAAAGACTACCACGCGGGCATCAAAGATTGGTTTTCGTTGCCCAAAGAGCTTAAACTCCCTTATAATGTAAATCACGTATCGTTTGATTTTGAAGCATTGAGCTATGAGGCTCCCGAAAAGGTAAAGTATCAGTGGAAACTTGAGGGTTTTGACAATGAATGGTCACCAGCCAGTTTTAAACCTGAAGCTATTTATGCCAACCTCCCTCCTGGTGAATACACTCTTAAGATAAAAGCAGCCAACAATGATGGTATTTGGACAAAAAGGCCAGTGGAATACTCCTTTGTAGTAAAAACCCCTTTCTGGGAAACGTGGTGGTTTAGAATCACCTTATTGCTTTTATTGGTTGGTGCGGTGTTCTTTGTGGTAAGGATGAGGATAAAAAGTATTGAAGCCCAAAAAGAAAAATTGCAATACCTGGTAGAGAAAAAAACCCAGGAAGTTAGACAACAAAATAAGGAGATTTTAAATAAGAGTAAGTTACTCAGAGAACAAAAAGACGAGCTCTTGGTGCAAACCGAAGAACTGCGCCAACAACAAGAAGAAAACATTGCTCAAAGAGAGTTTATTGAGCAAAAAAATGTAGAACTGAACCGTCAGAATGAGCAAATTCTGGCAAGTATTCATTCAGCCCAAACGATTCAGCAAGCAATTTTGCCTTTCCCTAGCCGGATGGAGAAGGTGCTGGGCGATTATTTTATGTTGTTTAAACCTAAGGACATTGTTTCGGGTGATTTTTACTGGATGTATCATGCAGATGATGTTACGTTTATATCGGTGATTGACTGTACCGGACACGGGGTGCAGGGAGCTTTTATGAGTATGATTGGCTACAGCTTGTTGAATGAAATTGTCATTGACAAAAAAATCCATCAACCAGCTAAAATTCTGGAGAAACTACATTCGCTGACTCGTATAGCTTTAAAGCAAGATCGGACGAATAACCGCGAAGGGATGGAGATGCTGATGTGTAAGTTGGAAAAAGTAGAAGACGAACAAACTAAAATCACTTTTGCTGGTGCCAAACGTCCTTTTCACTATGTACAGAATGGTCGCTTCTTTGAACTAAAAGGCGACAGGGAATCTATAGGAGGCGGAAGACACGAGCCAGCGCACAAAGAGTTTACCGATCAGGTAATTACTCTAAACAAAGGCACCAAGTGTTATTTAAGTTCTGATGGTTTGATTGATAACCCTACTCCTCGCAGAACCAAATTTGGAAGAAATCATTTCATTGCCTTTTTGGTAGAAAACGCCTACAAAAGCATGGAGGCTCAAAAAGAAGCCTGGGAAGAAGAGCTAGCTTTCTCGCAACGTGATGCTGAACAAAGGGACGACATTACAGTGTTGGGTTTTAAAGTGTAAATGAGGTAAAATCATAAAAAATGAGCGTTGTTCAGACGCTCATTTTTTATTGCCTTACAAAGCGGTTTAGTGGGTGGGTTCTGTATTTAAATTTGCGTCAAGGTCGAGCAAGAACTTATCTAAAATACCCTGTTTTACATGATCCATTACTACTATTTTCCACCACTTTACATCGAACTCGTAAGAGTCTGCAACCAAATGATATTTTTGGGCAAACCGAGCAGAAAATTGTCCCGACTTGATAGCTATAATATTGATATGAGGGTTTCGAAAATACTTTACCCCCAACTCATCCAAGCGTTTGCATAACTTGGTAGTACGCTCGTTTATTCGCTGCATTTTTATCTTGAGTCCTTCTGAACCATGCGCCCGCAACAACATCCAGATGGAGATGGCATTGGCCCCCGAACGACTGCCACATATTGTATAATCTTTGCCTGGGATATACTGTGCTTCTTCGGTTTTCACATATTGTATAAAGCCCTTTCTTATCAAAAACAGCCCTGTACCATAAGGTGTTTGCAGCATTTTGTGTCCATCAATGGTAAAAGAAGAAATCCGAGGATTTTGAAAGCTATAGAGGGGATCTTTTTCATTGGTGAAAGGATAAATAAACCCACCAAAAGCTCCATCAGCGTGTACTTTATAAGGTAGTTTTTCTTTTTCAAAAAAATCAGTCACTCGTTCCACATCATCTACCGAGCCATACATAGTAGTAGACAGGTTCATCACAACAATAAAATACTTTATTCCTTGCGCTCTGGCTTCAGTTATTTTTTCAATGAGGCTTTGTTGGCGAATGGCACGGGTATGTTCATCTACCTGAAGAATGATAGAAGACAATTCTAACAAATTTGCTCCTTTGGGCATAGAGTAGTGACTGTCTTCTGAATATACCAACCCTATTTCTTCAGTTTTAGCCTGGTACTTTTTTTTGAAGTAATTACGGTAAACCCACATTGCCTGAATGTTTGCCTCAGTGCCCCCAGTAGCTACATACCCATCCTGTTGGTTAGGTTCTCCCTTAAATATTTGTTCGGCTATCAACTGTATCAGCTCTTTCTCTATTTGCTGTGTCCCTGCAAACATGTCTATATGCCCTGCGTCGTCTAAAGTATGACACCCGATATGGTTAGGGTTTTCAATCATTGTTTTCATAAAAGGAGCATCTTTCAAAAACGGAGCGTCATCATAAAACTCTGTACGGTCTAAGTAAGAAGCTGGTATACCCAACACTGGGGCAGAATCGCGATAAGGAGTGTTCTGTTCAAGTGCCTGATGAACAATGTCTTTTATTTTGTCGTGTGAATATCTTTCCCAATACATAATATTATCATTTAGGTGTTTCTTTGCCAAAGTTAAGTATTCACCAGAGGTAAAAGAATGATAAAAGTCAAGGGAATGTATTTTTTATAAAAAAAATAATGGTGTCTCAATAAAAACAAGCACCTCATAATCAAACACTTATAAACAAACCCTTCATTTTTTATAAAAAACATCTACACTCCAGACAACTTTTTGGGACACCCACCTGTCTGGGGGTTTTTAAGAGCTCTGACAACGTTTTTTTATAATGAAAATTTAACCAAACCAAAAAATGATCAATACAAAATACCAATTTTTGCCTGCATTCGTATTGGTGGCTCTACTAGGGCTTATCGCCAGTTGTAACCGTATAGATAAAGATATTAATCCTGCCACCAGCCAAGGAAATACACCTGCCATTGCCACCAATGATGTTGCACAGGCTTTTCCGGGAAGCAGTGTAGTCATAGACCTGATTAAAAATGACAAAATCACGACAAGCTCCAATGTTTCTTTGTTGCAAGGATATCTAAAAAGGGGGAGTGCCAAGTTTATCAAACAAGGAATGGTATTATATACACCCAATGACTCTACTGGTACCGATACACTTGCCTACACTGTTTGTCCTCCGGGTCAGCCTTGTGACACTGCTGCCGTAAAGATTACCATTTCGGCTGACTCTATTACCCGCCCTTGCTTTGGAGCAGTGCCTGATATTGCTCAGACAACCTTGGGCAAGTCGGTAGAGGTTTTTGTACTGCAAAATGACCGTTTATGTGATAGTACTGCCAGTGACACAAGTAACCTCAAAAAAGTAGTAGAAATTGTAGAATCACCAAAAAACGGCAGTGCAAACGTAACAGTCGGAGGAATCTCGCTTACTTATTTGCCACAATCAGGATTCAAAGGAGTAGACCAGCTAATATATGGAGTACGCAACGCTTCGACAAATAACTACCTGGGCTATGGAGTAGTCACTATTTTTGTAGGTGATAGCACTGTTAATCCACAAGATACTACCACCCACTGTGTACCCAAAGCAATGAATGATAATTATACAATATCGGGCGATTCACTACCTGCCAATGGCAAATATGTTTACCTCAACGTGTTAAGCAATGACACATTATGTAATGACTCGCTAAACAAAATCATCCTCAACAACGGAGGACTCAATACCCCTCCTGTATTTGAAAACAACCAGCTAAAAGTAAAACTTTATCCAAGCGATAGTACGGTAATATTGCAATATGGTTTGACTAAAAATGGGAATACTGTAAGCCAAGCAACGGTAAGTATCCGCATACAAAAGCCTTGTCAACTGCAGGCAGTAAGTGATAGTGCTCAGGTAAGTAATGTACCTCCTAGCGGACAATGGATGACTATAGATGTATTGGCAAACGATCACCTTTGCAGTGTAGCGGCAAGCAATATAAGTAAAAACATAGTACAGCAAAATACCAATGCTTATTTTGAAGGCAACAACCTAAAGGTATTTGTAGATACTTCTAAACAAACTTTTACAGTGACTTATAAAATAACCAATACAAGTAATGGTCAAACCTCGCAAACTGATCTGGTGATTAGGCGAAATTGATAGTTTATATAAAAAGCTTCAGACAATAAGCTACAAAGTTTATTGAAGTGAATAAACCAAATACCCCACCACCTTAAAATAAGGTGGTGGGGTTATGCACTTTCGGAGAGAAAAATAAAAATGCCACAACCACTCACGTTTTTTCATGACAGATCAGGAGTTATTAGAAGGTTGTAAGGTAAAAGACCCTCGTGCACAAAAGCTGTTGTTTCAAATATACTCTCGCAAATTAATGGGAATATGTAAACGTTATACACAAAATCGAGAAGATGCTGAAGATGTGTTTCAAGAAGCTTTTGTAAGGGTATTTAAGGCTTTAACAACTATTCAGAAAGTAGATTCGCTGGAGGTTTGGATCAAAAAAATTGTGATTCATACTGCCATCAATTACTTTCATCGACACAAAAAACACTACGGTCATCACAACCAGGATTTTTTACTGGAACCTACTCAGGGAGATGACTTAATTTTGAGCAAATTAAGTAATGAAGAACTTTTAGAAGTAGTACAAAGTTTACCTGATGGATATCGTATGGTATTTAACTTATTTGTAATAGAGGGATACGCTCACAAAGAAATTGCTCAGTTTTTGGGTATTTCGGAGAGTACTTCTAAAACACAGTTGCTCAAAGCAAAAAAGATGCTTAAAAAGAAGTTTAAAAAATTAGAAATTATACGCTAGTGGAAGAACCATTGGATGACAATTCATTTGAAGAGTTTTTGAAAGGACGGCTTGAGAACCTGGAAGCTGACCCAGCAGTAGATGCGTGGGACAAAATTTTTGGGGAAATAAGTCAAGACTCACCTGCACCTGTTCAAAGTAAATCTTGGTTTGTCAAAAAACGCTGGATATTGATCGCCTGTATCCTTTGGTGTATTCCTCAAAGCACTTATCATATTAGTTTAAAGACCAAGGATCACTATTCTATTGCACAAAGCATAGATACAGCTTATAGTAAAATGCCTGGTAGTTTTTACTTACAAAATAAAGAGGCTTTTCAGGCAAATACAGGTCATACTACAAGGAATAAAAAAATAACAAAGCCCTCTACAGCTAAAGTTGTGGCAACAACTCAAAAAACCAAAGGAAATGAGAAACAAAAAGTAGTAAAAGCAACACCGAATACTACACACGACAACGAACCAAAGGGCAAATTGGTGACAATCCAAAAAACCAAAGGAAATGAGAAACAAAAAGTAGTAAGGGCAACACCGAATACTACACACGACAACGAACCAAAGGGCAAATTGGTGACAATCCAAAAAACCAAAGGAAATGAGAAACAAAAAGTAGTAAAGGCAACACCGAATACTACACACGACAACGAACCAAAGGGCAAATTGGTGACAACTCAAAAAACCAAAGGAAATGACAAACGAACCACTACAGGGGCAAACTTAACAAAAACACCCAGGCTGACTAAAAAAGGGGCAAAAAGTACTCAGAAAAAACGTACAAATCATTTTCATGTCTCGCCTTTAAAGACGAAAGGTTTGCCAATGATGGCGACAAAAAAATATTCTGTGGAGCTAAAAAAGGTGTTTTACTCCAAAACGAAAAAGAAAGCTAAACGAAGGCTTTTACTGAGGGCTTTTGTTGCACCTACTTACAATGCTCACCGTTTGATCACTAACAAAGAGGATGAAGTGATTATTCAAGGTTTGGTAAAAAACACGGTGTTTTCGGGCAATAACTTAGGCTTTAGTGGAGGCATCATGCTGGAGAGTCACTTATCGCACCGATGGAGCGTAGTATGGGGTCTTAGCTATACTCAGCTCAACAACCACATTGGGTACAGTTTCAGAAATACGGTACCTGACAGTATTATAGTAGATGTGGTTAGTAGTAGTGAAATAATTGCTACACCAGTGTATAGTTCTGAAACCGAAAGTTACCGTTACAAATATCAGGATGTAGGGGTACAGATGGGAATTAATTATCTGTTATTTGGCAAACACTGGCAACACCAACTCTACTTGGGGGTGGCTATCAATCAAGCCACTGGTACAGTTACCCAAACCAAAAATGAAGTGGTCAAAGAAAGCAGTTCACGTATTCAACGTATGATCAACCTGGGGTATGACCTGCGATTGCCATTGAGCAAAAAAGTCGGGTTTTATATCAAACCTACCTTTAACTACTACTTCAATGACATCAATCAAGCCAATACTGCTTATCGGGTAAAACCATTTTTCACAAGTTTGAGACTGGGGCTGGTCTGGAAACTTCAATAAAACGGGGGCTTGTAGCATTTTTGTCTTGACAGCTTCCAGCACAAAAAAATATTATTCTTAATTCCAAAGACAATGCTTTGGCTACAAGGGGCTTGCCTCCAAACTATGCGAAGACAAATACAATTCTGAAGTGAATATTACCAACCCAATACCAGCTTAATAACTGATGTCAGAATGCTTGCTTACCACCTCGCCAATCGGGTTTTGCCCGAAGCAGGTGGTTTTTTATTTTGAAGCAGGGCCAGATTATTTTTACCCCATGTCTTATTTGCTTTATTCTTGGTACACTTTTCGCCAAATTATATAGAACTTTATAACTTTGGAGACATAATCAATCCATTACATGAGGCAATTAATACTGATACTTGGTTTACAATTATTTATTTTTAGTGTAGAAGCTCAAAACACCAAAACCAGCCCAATATCAAGCTGGCTAGGCACTTGGAAAGGTCAACTTAAAGTAGACAATGCCAAAGATGGCAAAACGTTGAGTTTTCCGATGACACTCAATATACAACCCACTGACTCTAGTACCCGCTATAGTTGGACTGTGATTTATGGAGAAGAAGCAGCATGCAAATCCGCCCTTATGAGCTACTGGACAAGGGCAATGGCAATTTATTATAGACGAAAAAACTCTATTTTACTGGATGCTTATATGCTGGGCATACACTGGTAACTCGTTTTGAGGTAAAAGGCAGTATGCTTATGATTACTTATCAGTTGCAACCCATCGATAAACAAATTATTTTTAGGGTATACTCTGGCAAACACGAGGCACTGAATAAAACAGGTGGACAAAAAAACGTACCCGTAGTCACTACTTACCCAATGAATGTAGTTCAGGAAGCTTACTTGAACAAAAACAGGTAACTATCTATTTCTAATACCTATCAGCTTACCCTATACAGTCCAGAAAAAGATCGTATTGGGTAAGTCATAGGCAACCTTGTTTATTTGTATTCATTTACTACCTCAATAATCAAATCCAGGGCAGGTTTTTCAAGCTCCACTGCATATTCGTCCTGAAAATTGGCGACTATTCCATTTTTAATATCTTCTTGCAAGGCTTCCAGGTATTCTTGTCCTTCATATTCGATGCCTGTTTTTAGGTGTTCAGCAATGCTTTCTTTGGTAAACTCTGCTGAGTTGATGTGTATCATCCCTATAAAGTGATCTAATACGTCTCCTGCCTTAAGCTCACCATCTCCCTCTTCCAATGGGTACCTTTCCACTGTTTTTTGGTCTTTTACTAAGTGGAAAATATGGCTTAGAACAGATTTTGTCTCGTTGAAATCGTCGGTAAAGTAAGCATTTTGATTTTCTGAAAACTCCAGTTGAATATCATCTTGTAAATGCTCTAATACATCTTTGTCTATTAGTGTGGTTTCGGTCAATTCGCGATCGTTAAAAGCGGCATAAAACACGATAGTTCGCTCTAACACCCCTTCTGCCTCAGGACAAAAGACGATACATATTGAACAATCTTGTTTATCTTCATGGGTTCTTGCCTCTACCTCAAGGGTTGTGAGGTGGTCTTTGTCCCACCAAGGCAAATCGATAGGGGCAAATTCATATAGAAAATTGTCTAAACGGTCAATGCCTGTTTTTTTGAGCTTTTGTATCATTGTAGTGTTGATGTGTTTTTTGGAAAGCGCAAAGATACCAAAGTAAAACTACAAAGGGTTTTATTAGGTAAGTAATATTTGAATTAAAGAGGGGGAATATTTTTAGGGTAGGCACAAAAAAAAAGATGCTCAGGGTAAAGAGTTTAAACTCTCTTCCCTAAGATCCTTCAACCAGCTATGGAAAGAATGACTGACAGTGTCAGTCTATTCTAACATTACAAATATATGATTTTTGACCGAGTACTCAAAATAAAAGCCGGAAAAAATCAATTTCCCTGACATTTAGATAACCTCTACTTCTTGCTTTGCAACCGGGGATCTATGATGTACATATTGGTTCCAGCCCGTTTGATGTATTGATTGGCTATGATGGGCAAAGGAGCCAGTATTTGTTGAAAGTAGTTTTTTTCATCTATGATTACATCTGGTAAGTCTTGCTTAAAGTTTTCATAAATTTCTTTCATAATATTATATTGGTTCATATTAGAGAAGTGGTGCTGCGACAATTCCCAATTAAGGTAAGGGGTGGCCAGCTGCCCTCCCTGATAATAACTGATATTACTGCCCAATACCAGAATTTTTTTACCCTTTAAGTCTTCTTGTATCGAGTGCTTTTTCACTAACAAACGATCAAGTTTTACTTGAGTTACTGGAGTATTGTAAGCCACTTCGGGTAAAAAACGATAAACAATAGCATAACCACTAAATGCGACTGACAACACTAATAACAAAAATAATAGTTCGCGTAACCAGGCACGCTTCAGGTTTAAAAACATGTGGCTCAAAAAGAAAGTCATTGCCGGAATGGCAAACACTAAGTTATTGGCAGAAATTTTAGTGCTTAAGAAGACAGAAATCAATGAAGCAAATAACCAAAAAGACATAATGCGACGACAACGGTTTTGGTAATTGGTGTAACGGTGCCCGCTAATGGTTGCCATTGCCCAAATGGTGATAAGTAAAGGAATGGTAAAGATTATAAGAAGGCTACGGGGCGATAGGTACAGTTGCTTGCTTACATACACTACAGATTCGAAGTAGCTTCGATAAAAACTGTATTCGTCGTTGCTCATATAGAAGGTGAGAAAAGAAATACCTATAGTAAACAAAAACGCAAACAGCATTAGAAAATACCCCTTGAGCTTGGTGCCTGTAAGTAACATAAAAGAAAAAAGCGGCACTAAAATAATGAAGAAGGAAGGAAGAAAAAACAAGGTGGCTACTCCAGTATAAGCCCCTATCTCAAACACAGCATTTTTTCTACTTTTTTCGTTCACATGCCACAAAGTATAGTTGATTACTAACAACATAAAAGTGTTGGCAAGCAAAGCGGGTGATAGGGTGTAAAAGTCAAGAAAACAACTAGTAATGACAAGGTACAAAAACGCGGGTAATAGGGTGATTTCAACAAAAACCTGACGGCGGCGAAAAATGTCATTGATAATCATTGCCTGAGCAAACACCAACACTGAGGCGATGATTTGATAAGCAAAGTAAGATTTTCCGAAGAAACGGTCCATGAGCCAGTAAATCAATGCTGACAAAGGGCTGATATCATCCCAGATTTTGTCGTACAGGCTAAAGCCCATGTTCATTTTTTCGCCAATCAACATCCAGTTAAGCTCTGGTATAGTCAAAGGCAAGCCATTGATAATGAAAGGCAAACGTAACCCGACAAAAAGCAGGAATAAAAAAATAAATTTATAAGCGGCGTTTATTCTGAAAAAAGTAATCAAAACAGTAGTGATTTATTGTGGTTTTCAGTGTTTGTTTGGCACTCAATCATTGTAAGCTAAAAAGAGTAAACTTCAGGTATTGATAGCAAGAGTTTAAACAAGCCTTTATCACTGCAAAAAAATTGCAAGCAAAATTACAGTAAAAATGAAATTCTCCTAAGAGTATTAAAAAAATAATCAAATTAACTGTAACTTTGTGCCAATGGAATCAAAAAGACAACAAAAATTTGCCCGACTTATACAGAAGGACTTAGCAGATATTTTTCAAAGAGAAGTCAAAGATATTTTTAAGACTCACTTTGTGACTATCACTAATGTAAAAGTCACCCCTGACCTAGGGATTGCTTATGTATATTTAAGCATTTTGGCAGCAAGCGACAAACAAGCTGTGGTAGATATTGCCGAGGACAACAACAAGATGATCAGACAGGTATTGGCTCGCAAAATAAAAAACCAGGTAAGGGCTATACCTGAACTCCGTTTTTTTCTGGACGATACCAGTGATTACGTACAAAAAATGGATGAGCTATTTGACAACCTTGACATTCCCCCCAGCAGCAACAACGAAGGTGACGAGGAGACAAGTTAGCCAACTGGTTGTATGAAGTAAAGACTCTTATGAATTTACCTTTATTTATCGCTCGCCGATATTTTTTTTCAAAACATAAAAAGCAATTTATCAACGTCATTTCTATCTTATCTATGATAGAAGTGGCGGTTGGTACTATAGCCCTTATTTTGGTATTATCAGTGTTTAATGGTTTGCAAGAGTTAATTCAAGGCTTGCACGATACTTTTAACCCAGAGCTTAAGGTAGAACCCATCAAAGGTAAATCATTTGAAGTAAGTTCTCAATTGATCAAAAAAATTGAGGCAGTACCAGGGGTAAAAATTGTCAGTGAAATAATAGAAGACAACGCTGTTTTGCGCTATAAAAATGGGCAAATGGTAGTAAAGGTCAAGGGGGTAAGTGAAAACTACCTGGAACAAACCCGTATGGACTCTGCCATTCGAAAAGGTGAATTTGCTTTGTATAAAAACGGACGCCCCAGGGCAGTCATAGGACAAGGAGTACAATACACACTTGCTATTGGTTTACGCAACGACTTTGATGCGCTGCAGCTTTGGTACCCTAAAAAGGTGAAAAAAATAACCCTGGGTATCAATGCTGAAAAAAAACTGATCAATAAAAAAGCTATTTTTCCAATTGGTGTTTTCTCACTGGAGCAACAATATGATGCAAGCTATGTATTTGTACCTTTGAAGTTTGCCGCCAACCTATTGCAATACGATAACCGACGCACTTCGCTGGAAATTCAACTCAAAGAAAAGGCAGATACTGATGCCACAAAAAAGGGCATTAAAGAGGTTTTGGGCAATAACTTTAAGGTGCTCGACCGTAACGAACAACAAGCCAACTTGTTAAAAGCGATTCAAATAGAAAAGCTTTTTGTATACATCACACTATCTTTTATTTTATTGGTTGCCTCTATCAATATTTTCTTTTCGCTGATGATGCTCATGATCGACAAGAAAAAAGATGTAGCGGTGCTTTTATCTATGGGGGCTTCAACTAAAATTATCCGTAAAATCTTTATGATGGAGGGGGGAATCATTGCTTTTAGTGGGGCAATCATTGGGCTTTTGGTAGCTACAACCCTTGCCATACTTCAGCAAAAGTACGGGTTTATAGGTATGGGCACCTCTACTACTGTGGTAGAAGCTTATCCGGTAAAACTTAAATCTATAGATTTTATATTTACTTGTATTACCATTGTCTTAATCACTTTTTTGGCAGCATATTACCCTGCCCGTAAAGCATCTCAAATTGATGTTAGAGAAAACCTTACTTAGGCAAATTTAAGCCTTTTTATTTATTCCTTAAAAAAGAAGACAATCTCAAACACACAAGGGAGTAGGTAAAAAAACTAAAGTTGAACTATAGGCAAAACACCCCAACAAACGACTTGCAAGCTACGTTCCATCTGTCAATTAGAACCATTCATCATATAACCCAAAATACTATGAAAAAACTCGCTATTTTATGCCTAATTACATTATTTTTTGCTAGTAGCAATGCAATGGCTCAGAGGAAGAAAAGAAGTACTAAAGAGTATAAGGCAATGATGAGTTTTGACTTTAAGGGCAAAACTTGGATATACTCGCATCAAGAAGATAAAGATGGTAATATTTTGGAAAATGAGGCTTTCTTTAAAAGGCAACGAATTGTATTAGATATTAAGAAAAAAGAAGCCTATAAGGTGGTAACTACCGCAGAAGTGAACAAAAGCAGGTTTAGAATGACACCCTCGTCTAATGATACCAACTTTCACCTGCGTTATTACATGCTCAGTTGTGGTTTTATGGACTTGTACGCTCCATTGAATAAAGAGAAAAAAAATACTTTGCACTTTAAGCAAGGCGCCTCTACGCTGGTTTTTATAGCTAAACAATAGCCTAATTAGGATATCACTAATTAAAACCCTTCAGAAAAATCAAGTTTTCTGAAGGGTTTTTGGGTTTTACAGCTTTCTCCCCTCCTACTCTGCATACAATAAATATTTCCTCCGAAGGGTTTTATACTTTTTCAAGTCTTTTTCCCAAGATTTTTCAATGGCTTCTGCCGTCCAGCCTTTTTTTATTTTTTGCTGCAAACTGAAATTACCCACTAAGGTATCAAAGTATCCATTAAAGAACTTGGCTTTGTTGCCAAACTTGCGATAATAGTCTATCAAATACTTAAGCGAAAAACCTTTAATAAGCCCTGTATTATCTTTATGACGGAAGTCTATGCCATAACACACTTTGTTTTTGTGTTTGGGGTATTTAGACATTCCAGGGATACTTTTAGGGGTAAATGTATCTTTGCCAAACTTTTTCTCAGGATAACCAATCATCTGAAAAGGAGAATAGGTACCTCGACCTACGCTTATTTGAGTGCCTTCAAACAGGCACAACGAAGGGTAAAGTGCTATAGATAAATTGTTAGGTAGATTAGGTGAGGGTTTTACAGGCAAACTGTAGCGGGTTTGGTGAGTGTAGTTTTTCACTTTTATAATGGTCAATTTACAACTTCGTCTTCCCTTAAGCCATTTTTCCTGGTTAATCATTTTTGCCAGTTCACCTACTGTAAGCCCGTGTACTATGGGTATGGGGTGCATGCCCACAAATGACTTAAGGCGAGGGTTTAGCATAGGGCCTGCTACGTAATGTCCATTAGGGTTGGGGCGGTCAAGTACCAACACTTTTTTGTTATTTTCGGCACAAGCTTCCATTACCAAATGCATAGTGCTGATATAAGTATAAAAACGAGCACCTACGTCTTGAATATCAAAAACCACCCAATCTATATCGGCCAACTGCTGTGGGCTTGGTTTTTTGTTTTTACCATAAAGAGATATGATAGGTAAATTGGTTTTGGTGTCTTTGGAGTTTTTTACGTGTTCGCCAGCATCTGCTTTGCCCCGGAAGCCGTGCTCAGGTGCAAATACTTTTTGAATAGGCAGATTTAGCGCCAACAGGCTATCTACCAAATGAGTATTGCCTACTACCGAGGTTTGGTTCACTACCAAGGCTATTTTTTTGCCTTTGAGCAGGGGTATGTATTTGTTCATTTGGGCAGCACCTACCTGCACCTTGTTACTATCGGTCATAGAGGTACTGTCAGCGGTCACTTGAGCAGTTAAATTACTGGTAACCAAGGTAAACACTAACAGACAAAAGCTGCTTTTGTAGGTGTTAATCAACTGTAAGGCTTTCAAATAGGTTTTATACATGGATTTGTCAAATATTCGGTTAATTTTGCTTTTTGTTCAAATGTAGTCATTAGGATTTTGAAAAAAACTGCCAAAAAGAATTTCTTTGCCAACCTGTCTTACAATACCTGGCTGTACAATTTTGTATCAGCACGCTTAGCGCAAGGTAAAGACAAAGCTTTTTCGGGCATTATTACCCGTATAGCCATTGCCAGTATTAGCATAGGTCTGGCAATTCTCATTGTGGCGTTTGGCGTGCTGGAGGGATTTCGTAATACCATTCATGACAAAATATTTAGTTTTGTAGGACATATTCAAGTTACCCAGTTTAATAGTGGCAATTCTTACAAAGAAAAACCCATCAATACTAATACCCGCTTATTTAAAAACTACAAAAATAACTTACCCAATGTAGAAACCCTGCATGCATTTAGCATGAAACCTGGTATATTTAAAACCTCTGATGAGGTAATGGGGGTATTACTCAAGGGTATTGGCGCCGATTACAGGCAAAGCAAGTTTACTAAAAACATGGTCAAAGGCCGTTTTTTGAAGTTTCCTAAAGGCAAAGCCTCCAAAGAACTCATCATTAGCCAAAAAATTGCCCATAAACTCCACCTTAAAGTTAACGATAGTATTTACGTATATTTTGTGCAAGACCCTCCTGCCATTCGAAAATTACACATTGTAGGCATTTATGAATCGGGTATGGAAGAGTTTGACGAAAAGTTTGTGTTAAGTGATATACGCCTTATTCAGAAACTTAATCGTTGGGCAGATACACTGGTGGGTGGATACGAAGTATTTATCAATGATTTCCGACGACTTGACTCCGTGCAAAAAGAGGTTTTTGAAGAGATGGAGTATGATATGCAAATGCAAACTACCCCACGTAAATACGAAGAAATTTTTGACTGGCTTACCTTACTCAACACCAATGTAAAGATTTTTTTGTGGTTAATATTGATTGTGGCTTGCTTTAATATGATTTCTATCTTTTTGATTATGATCATGGAGCGTATTAATATGATTGGGGTATTGAAGGCAATAGGTGCTACTAATTCACAGATTAAAAGTATATTTCTGATGAGGGGCATCAGACTTATATTCAGAGGCATGTTGATTGGAAACCTGGTAGGGTTGGGTATATGTGCCCTACAATATTATTTGCATCTTATCCCACTCGATCCTGAAAATTACTATATGGATACAGTACCTATAGACTGGAACTGGGGGGTGATTTTGACCTTAAACTTACTCATTTTTGCCTTAATTTTGGTTATATTAATTCCAGCAACTTTTATCAGTACTGTACGCCCTATTAAAGCCATTCGCTTTGATTAAAACCGTTTATACTTTATATTGTTCTATGGCTCAACTGGTTTTAGCGCCAGTATTTTAGCCCAAAATTGTATAGGAAATGGTAGTAAAATAAATTTACCCTGACACGACTAAACTGTAAGCATTTTAAACTTGCCTCTTTTCTGGGTTGGAGCTTATCACTTTGTTAAATTACAAGACTTTATTTTTAAACCATTCCTAAGACACAAACTAGTCAAAATAATAAAATATACATTCTATGAAACAGTATTTACAAACGTGGTATTTGATAACAACTTTGGCTCTTCTGGGAGGAATGCAGCTACAAGCTCAAGATAAAAACTATCAGGTATCCAACATTGGTGACCCCATCAACACCAAACGTTATGTAGAATACGCCCCTACCCTGAGCACTAACGGAAAAACACTAATATTCCAGTCAAACAACAACGAAGAAAGGCATTGGAAACTCTACGAAAGTACATTAAATGACGAGGGTAAATGGTCGCCGCCGCAAGCCCTTAGTAGTATTAACAATTACCAAGGGGGAGCACATTATGTAGCGGGTCCAAGTTTGAGCAAAAATGCTGATACTTTGTATTTTTGTGCTTCGTACACCACCGACAATCGAGATATTTATTATTCCATAAAAAATGGAAATACCTGGGGAGAACCTATCAGTATAGGTAGCCCTGTAAACAGCGACCAATACGAGGGGTTTCCTTCGATAGCAGCCGATGGTATGAGTTTGTATTTTATGCGACGTGATACTACAGGTGAAGTAAAAAATTATAAAGCCAAACGAAAAAACCCTCTCAAAAATAAAGACCCTTATCACATAAAAGTGGGCGAAGATGGAAAGATTACCAAATACAAAGGAATATGTTATGTGTTGTACGTAAGTCATAAAGGTACAAATGGTACCTGGCAAACACCTGAGGCGTTGCCCAATGTAATTAATAATGGCTGCGAAAAATGTCCACGCATTATGCCTGACAATGCCACACTTATATTTTCATCGATACGCAAAGGGGGAAAAGGAAATTTTGATCTTTATGTATCTACACTTGACCTCACAGGCAAATGGACTATGCCTAAAGCATTAGATTTTATTAATACCAGTAAAAAGGATCAGTTGGCTACTATTCCGCTAAGCAGTAATGTGATGTACTTTAATACTAAAGGACGGCGTAACGCAGATATTTTTAAGGTATCTCCTCTGCCTGATTACCTTCAATTACAAAAATTTACCCGGGTAGAAGGCAGGGTAATTGATTCTTTGACTAAAAAACCGGTAGAAGCCAAAGTAAGTATTTTGGTAAAAGACAGTGCTAATAAGAATACTCCCATCCAAGCAGTGAGCTCTTTTAAAGAAAAAGATGGCAAATTTGCAGCAAAGTTGCGAAGAGGTTACAAATATGCCCTTGAGATCAAAGCTAAAAACTATTTGCCTTTGATTAGAGAAGTAGACCTTAGTGACAACACTGTAGACGACTCGCTCAAAAAACTAGACAACCATATAGCCCTCCCTCCTGCTCACCTGTCCCATTCTATTAGACTTACTATTCTCAATAAAGAAACCAATGAACCAGTAGAAGCTCATGTAAAAGTAATTAACACCAGCAAAAACCGCATTGTAACCTTAAACACGGTGGCAGTTGAGGGCAAATATAGCACTGCAGTAGAGTCTCAATCAGAGTATACGGTTGAAATTACAGCATTAGGTTATGATTTTTTCCAAGGCAAGGTTGATACTCGCAAGTTGTCACGGGGACAAGACTATATAGCTACTATTTCTCTAAAGTCTAATGCCAACAAGTTGCTGTTGACGATTGTCGATAAAGAAACAGGCAAAAACCTTTCGTCTTTGGTGAAGTATACCAACTTGAACAACAATAGAACCACTACTAAAGCGACAAAAGAAGGTAAGCTTACCGTATTTTTGAATCGCGACAGTAAATATACTTTTGAAGCCAACGCCAAGGGGTACTTTTTTCAGTCATTTGAGGTAAAGACAGATACACTGAAACCAGGTGATGTGATTAAACTGACTGTAGCACTTGAGGTGTTAAAAATGAACGCCAAAATTGTACTAAACCATATCAACTTTGCGTCGGGCTCTTCTAAACTCGATGAAGACTCTTATGTAGAGTTGGCCAAGGTGGTGCAACTTATGGAAAACAACAAAGATATTAAACTCGAAATATCTGCCCATACCGACAACGTAGGGGTATATTCACGCAATATGCGCTTATCAAGGCAACGCGCTCAGTCGGTGTTCAACTACCTCATCAAAACAGGGGTAGATAAAAAACGACTCGTGTCTAAAGGATATGGATCTGCCAGACCATTGGTGCCCAACACTACTAAAAAAAATAAAGCCAAAAACAGAAGGGTAGAGTTTAAAGTAATTGGTACAAGCACTAAAAAGTAGTCTCATTTCTTTTACAAAAGTTTGTCAGAACAGCTGTTTCTGACAAATTTTTTCAACCTGTATTCTCCTATACTGCCCCATATACACAGAACTTGATGTAAACGTACTCTAGCCTAAACAAATAGTTGACCTATTTTTCAATTATCCTGCAACTCTTCTTCTTCTTATCTGTCCTTCGATTACAAACCATATAACTTTAAAATCATGACAAGAACACTTTACTCTCTTACCCTTTTATTTGCATTGGTCATTACTGCACAGGCTCAACAAACATCTACTCGTAACTTAAGTAGTTTTACCAAACTCAAAGTAAGTGGTGCAGCAAGCATTGTGCTCAAGCAGGGTACTAGCCATTCGGCAAGAGTTACTCTCAAAGGTGACATTGAAAATGAGGAAATAATTACTAGAGTAAAAAACAACACTTTATATGTTTCGCTTAAAAAACGTAAACATTCAAAATACAACAATATCAATGTAAAAATTGAACTAACCTTTCAACAACTCAATGCCATTGACCTAAGTGGTGCGGTAAGTATACGTGGTGAATCAACAATCAAGGCAGAGCGCTTTTATTTGGAAAACAGTGGTGCAGGAAGTCTTCAATTAGCTTTTAACACTCAACACCTTATTTGTAACCTTTCAGGAGCGTCAAGCATCCGACTCAAAGGAACAACCAATCGTTTAGATGTAGACTTAAGCGGTGCAGGCTCTATCAATGCTTATGGCTTAGTAGCAAATGTTGTAAAAAGTAAATCAAGTGGTGCAGGTAGCATCAAAATAAATGCTCAAAAAGAACTATATGCATCAGTAAGCGGTGTAGGTAGTATTCGTTACAAGGGCAGCCCTGCCATTACCCGATTTAATAAAAGCGGGTTTGGCTCTATTCGCAAAACCAAATAGTAATACACTCATATACCATTCAAACGGCTGTCTTTCATTTGAAAGGCAGTCGTTTTTTTATGCCTGCAAGTTCTCTAAGTACAAAACAGACCTCACCTACAAAAAAATCTCTGCCTAGAAACAAACAACTTATTTTTACATCATTCTTTAGTATCCTTAGTTTTTATAACTTTGCAAAAACTTTTGAATAATATCAATAAAATAAATATAGATCAATGAGTCTTCAATGTGGAATTGTAGGACTACCCAATGTGGGTAAATCTACTTTATTCAATGCTTTATCAAGTGCTAAAGCTGAGTCAGCCAATTATCCTTTTTGTACTATAGAGCCTAACGTCGGGGTTGTACAAGTACCTGATCAACGCTTAAAAGCATTAGAAAAATTAGTAAACCCCCAGCAAGTTTTACCTGCAGTAATTGAGTTTGTGGACATTGCAGGGTTGGTAAAAGGAGCCAGTAAAGGAGAAGGTTTAGGCAACCAGTTTTTGGCAAATATCAGAGAAGTTGACGCAATCATTCATGTAATACGCTGCTTTGAAGATGATAATATTGTACACGTAGACGGCAAGGTAAACCCCGTTAACGACAAAGAAGTAATAGATACTGAACTGCAATTTAAAGACCTTGACAGTATAGAAAAGCGTATCCAGCGTTTGCAGAAGGTAGTAAAAACTGGAGATGCCAAAGCTAAGAAGCATATGGCAATTGCCAATAAAATAAAAGAGGTGCTGGAAAGTGGACAAAATATTCGTAGTATGAACTTAAGCGAAGATGAGCTTGAATCTATTTACGATTTGCACTTGCTCACTATCAAGCCTGTAATTTATGCTGCCAATGTAGACGAAGCCTCTGTAATAGGCGGTAACCAATATGTAGACACCCTCAAAGAAGCGGTAAAAGATGAAAATGCAGAAGTAGTGATTATATCAGCGGCCATCGAGGCTGAAATAGCTACACTAGAAACAGAAGAGGAAAAACTGGAGTTTTTGAGTGAGTATAATTTGACCGAGTCAGGTTGAATCGCCTTATCAGAGCTTCTTACTCTTTGTTAAACCTTATTACTTATTTTACTGCAGTGAAAAGAAGTACGCGCCTGGACTATTACCAATGGGTTCAAGCTCCTCAGCAGCTGGGGTATACCACTGATTTGACGTGGTTTATAAGCTGAGTATCAGTACTATAT
>NZ_AAWS01000031.1 GCF_000169175.1 Microscilla marina ATCC 23134 | reverse complement strand
TTTTTTTATACATCTGCTGGCTGGGCCCAATGGTCAAAGAGCGGAAGTCAAATTTACTACAACAACGGAAATGTTGGCATTGGTACCAACTCGCCTAGTTCAGCTTTGCATGTATCATCAGGCGGCGATATTCGCTTACGACACGATGGACGCATGGTATTTGGAGAGTTTCCTGCGGGAGGGTGGAGCGAGTGGATTCAAAACTCTAAAAAACATAGCCCATACTATGGATTGTCATTTTTTTCCGGAGATCAAGAAAGAATGTTCATTGCACGCAATGGTCACATAGGTATTGGCACCAATCGCCCTGGAAGCTTTAAGTTAGCGGTAGAAGGTAAAATAGGCGCCAGAGAAATCAGGATTACTCAGGTAAGCCCCTGGCCTGACTACGTATTTGCCCCTGGCTACGCTTTGCGCACTTTAACTGAGGTAGAGCAGTTTATCCAAAAACACCAACACTTGCCCGATGTACCCTCTGCTCAGGTAGTAGCCAAAGAGGGCATACTAGTAGGACAAATGAATGCTACCCTGTTACGAAAAATAGAAGAGCTTACCCTGTATATGATTGAACTAAAAAAACAAGTCAATAAAAGCGTAGGCTTCATCAAACAATTGCAACAAGAGGTAACCACTCTGAAGCAAGAAAACCAGCAGCTAAAGCAAAATCCTAAAAAATAATCCCCTTAACTATCACAATGACTTATGAAAAAGTTTAAATACCATGGATTTATCCTGTGTTGGTGGATAGTATTCCAAGGGGTTGCACAACCATTGCCCCAGTTTAAAAAAAGCCTCCAACAGGCTCAAAACACCCGACACCATTTTTATCAAATAGGAGAAGTAGCAAGGGCAAAGCAAGTTCGGGCACGAATCAATGCTTCTCCAAATACGCAATACTTTACCTATAGCCCCAAAGTGGCTCGCAGTGCATTGAGAGCCACTAAGTTTAGTTCATTTACTTTACCTAATGGGCAAAGTATTAAAGGTAATTGGATAGTAGATTTAGTAGAAGTTCCTGCTTCGTTTTATCAAATTCAGATAAATACTAGCAGTGGAAAGGCTTACCGAGCCAATCACACTCGCCAGAAACATTACCGGGGAGTAGTGAGAGGGCAGGAAAACGAGAGTATAGTCTCTATGAGTTTTTTGAAGGCGAAATGACAGGCATTGTGTCTATTCGTGGCAAAGGCAACTATAGCATTGGCAAGGTAAAAACCAGGATAAGTTATATGCCATCTCGTTAGATAAACGGCAACATACCAAAACATCGTCTACCTGTAGTACTGTAGGGCATGTACCAAGCTACCCAGCCGAGGTCTTATTGCAATCCCAACGTAGCCGTGTCACCAATACCAACCGCAAGTGTGTAAAAATATACCTGGAAACCAGATATGACATTTTTCAGGCAAAGAAAAGTGTGACCAACGTGCAGAACTATGTCGCCGGGTTATTCAATGAAGTAGCTACTTTGTATGCCAATGAAGATATTCAGATAAGATTGTCTGAACTAAAGATTTGGGATACACCCGACCCTTATACGGCTACTCGTCCATCTGACTTGTTTTATGAGTTTAGAATTAGCCAGGAACGCCACCCAACAAATGCCCATTTGTCGCAATTACTTACCTTCGATTGGAATTTATTGGGGGGAGTAGCCCATTTAGGTACTTTGTGCCACTCTAACGCTGGCAACCGCACTTCTGTGGCAGGTTTTTTCGATTACTACACTCAGGTACCCAACTATAGCGAACCCGTGCATATGATAGCGCACGAATTGGGGCATTTGATGGGTTCGTTGCATACCCACTCTTGTGTATGGAACGGCAACGCTACCGCCATTGATGGATGCGCTGGTTTCACTGAGTCAGGTTGCCCGGTGCCCAACGTGCCTCCTGAAGGTGGCACTATTATGAGTTATTGCCAGTTCAATCCGGTAGGCATTGACTTTACTTTAGGTTTTGGGCTGCAACCCGGCAACCTCATACGCCATAAGGTAACCAATGCGAGCTGTGTGACGGCTTGCGACAACAACTGTGAAGCCAACTTGTCGCTTACCAAAACCCTTAATAATGGTCACACAACTACCCAGGAGGCCATTTATAGGATTACTGCCAGCCACCCCATTTATTATGGTGCAAGTGCCACCTACGCAGCAGGTTTAGAAGTTGTTTTAACTGATGGGTTCCAGGTAACTCGCGGGGGAGAGTTCTCGGCATTTATTGGCGGATCCTGCGCAAGCACACCCGCTGTAAGTACTCACTCACCCATTTCGTTGAATGCTCCCTCTGCCGCCAAAGGCTCTATAGAAATGAAGCTGTACCCCAACCCTACCCACGGAAACTTCGCCGTGCTCATTCCAGCAAGCACTTCGCCTTTTACTTCTCCCTCTGGTTGGCTGGTGGTGTATGCTTCATGGGGAGCTGAAGTGTTTCGCCAAAAAGTAAAGGCTGGAGACAAGGTAAATGTTCAGCTCAAAGCACTGCCTGCTGGCATTTACCTGGTAAAATACACAGCAGGCGAACAAATCAGGCTCAAAAAAGTGATGCTGAAGTAAATCACCCTCTGTTGTCGAGCTTACCCAGCACAAAGCTTTATTCAAAAAAAAAAGCCGCATCAAAGGTTGAAAAAATAATTCTACAGAAGTAAAAAATCGTCCAAGATTACTGGCAATTTCTCCAGAAATTCTTTGACGATTTTTTTGTTTTTTTAGCTTAGGAATGGTGAGAAATTAAGTTACCATTCTTGAGGTAGAGGTTTTGTTTTGAGACGAGGCTATTTTTTGCGCCCATAGCAGCGCTACGGGCAAAAACCGATGGCTACAGCTATGCTGTGCCGAGCTCTGCCAAAGGCTAAAAATAACGAAGTATCAAGGCGAAAAATCACCTCTCAGAGTGTAAATTTATTTTTGAACAATTCCTTAGGAAGCTTTTATCACCGTAACGCTGCTATATGTCAAAAAAACTTCATCGTTATCGAACAAAAGTAACTATTTTCATCAACATCCAGTAGAGTTCGCTAACATAATAATGTGTTACACCTTCACAAACTTGTCAAAGTTAAAAAATCACCTGGTGTTTATCAGGTACTTCGTTCTCTTAGAACATTTTATTTTTTTCGTTTTACTAATTAATTTTTACAGTTTTAAATAATTCAATAAATATTATTAAAATAGCTGTATATTTTACCGTTGATTCGAATTAAATATTACGTCTATGAACCTGAAAAAACTCCAGAATCCTTTACTGGTGGTTTTGGCTTTTAAAATATTATTTGTTGGGTTGATTTACCAGGCAAAAGCTCAGGGTATATCTATCAAAGACTCTCTGCAAACATTGCTAAAAACTGACTTGACAGGCAAAAAACGGGTAAATACTTATAATTTACTCGCTAAACAGTATCAACGTGCCGACTCCCTAAAAGTCGCTCAGTTCAGTACAAAAGCCATAAGCCTGGCTCAACATATAAACTACCCAGAAGGTATATGCGATGCTTACTATCAATTAGGCTATAACTGTATGGTGAGAGGGTATTTTAAAAATGCCAGACAATTCTATGAAAAAATAATACCTTTAGCCAGGCAGGCGACTTACCACAAAGGCTTGCATCAGGCATATATGGGGCTTGGTATTCACTTCAACTTTCAGGGAAAGTTTCCTCAAGGAATGGAATACTTTAAAAAATCGCTGAAGGTTGCCCAAAAAGCGAATGATCTAAGTTTAATTGCCAATGCCCAAACTACCCTAGGTATTACTCATTATCGGTTGGGCAATACAACAAAAGCACTCAGACATTGCCGGAAAGCATTAAATATCCACCAGAAGTTGGGTAATAAAAGAGGCGTTGGACAAAACTACAACAATATGGCACTGATTTATGAACGGCAAGGAAAATATGCCAAAGCATTGGCTAACTATCAAAAAGTATTACAAATTTTTAAAACACTAAAAGAAGAGGCCTCTACAGGCAGCGTATTAAATAACCTGGGAAACATTTACAGAATTCAAAATAACTACTCAGCAGCCATTAAACACTATCAGGAATCATTGAAAATTTGGCAAAAGGTAGGAGATCACAGAAATGTAGCCTTGGTATACACTGATATTGGGCTAACTTATCAAGTACAAGACTTGTTTCCACAAGCCATTGACTACCACTTAAAAGCTTTGAAAATTTCGGAAAAGATTGGAGAAAAATCTGGTATGGCCAGAAGTTACTACAATATAGGGGCTATACACTACAGACAAAAAGATTATACATTGTCAAGAAAATACTACCTCAAATCTCTCCGAATGTTTACTAAAACAGGACAAAAAGCCTCTCTGATTAAAGTGTACCGAGGAATTGCCACTACTTATGACAAAGGTAATACACCTAGCCGCGACAGCGCCGAGGTGTACTTTAAGCAAGCGATGAAAACAACCCTTGAAGTGGATAACAGAGAGTTCTTGGGGAAAATTCACGAAGACCTAGGGATTTTTTACAGAAACCAGCAAAAGTATGCTTTGTCGTTAGCGCATCTCCAAAAGGCCATTGTTATTCATAAAAAACAAAAACAAGCGCACTACCTGGCACACGCCCAGGTTTCACTAGGCAATACATATTATCAACTGAAGGAGTACCCAAAAGCCAAAGACCTATTGGTAGCTGGCACCCAGCTTGCCAAAAAAATTGGTGCTACAAGCACCGCTAGTTTAGGATACGAGACCTTGGCCCTTACCCATCAGAAGTTAGGCCATTATGAAGAAGCTTATAACAGTCACTTGTTATTCAAAACAATGTCCGACAGTTTGTTTAACCAACAAAATACCCGAAAGATTGCCCAACTGGAAGCTCGTTATCGCTTTCAAGCAGAGAAAGACTCTATCAGCGTTGTTAATCAAAGAGAAAAAGCCTTGCTTCGTGCTGAAAAAGAAAGACATACGCTCTTAAACTATTTATTGCTGGCAGGCATCATGGCTTTTTTAATTATTAGCATACTTATTATACGCCAGCATAGGTTGAGGTTGCGCAAGAACCAATTAATCCAAAGTCAAAAAGAAGCACTTTATCAGGCAAATCTGGAGAAAGAGCAAATACAGCAAACACACCTGCGAAAAGAACTGGAACTAAAAAACCAGTCGTTGATGTCTCAGGCGCTGCATATTCAGCAAAAAAACAAGTTCTTGGAAGAAGTAAAATCTGCTTTACCTGAGTTCACCAAAGAATCAAAAAAAGAAATAATCCCTCAACTCAAAAAAATAAAGCAAATCATTCATCGTGGGCTACAGTCAGATAAAGACTGGGCAAAATTTCAGCACTACTTCGAAGAAACTTACCCCCAGTTTTACCAAGAACTGGCAAAACAGTTTGCCAACCTCTCCCCAGCCGACTTTCGCATTAGCGCATTGCTACGCCTCAACTTCAACACTCAAGAAATAGCCGATATACTGGGAATTTCTTACCGAAGTGCAAATATGGCGCGCTACCGCCTTAGAAAAAAACTTGCCTTGGGTACTGATGATAACCTTATCAGTTTTTTGATGCAATTTGGGTAAAACTAGCGTTATAAGTAGCAGCAAGTAATTAGCCATAAGTCCTTAGATACCGATGTATATCGGTGCTACAAGTAAGAACAACTTGCTCATCATAAGGTAGTTACACCTACTCATTAGGTATGTTTAATTTTGCCTTGGTACTTAAAAGCCCCGTTAGGGGCAAGTTTCAAGCGACAAGTCGCAAGTCCTTAGATACCGATGAATATCGGTGCTAGACCCTGTTTAATTGCATTGAGCTCATCACAGCAAGCCTGTAGATTCGGTTTATAGGTAACTACACCTTTATATCACGTTGATTTTCAACAACTTATAAAAGCGTATTTAAAAGTTTGATAGTACTAACAGAAGGTACTAATAACCCATCATAAACGAGTTTAGAGGTTTATCAGTTTGCACTTTCATTTTCTTTCTTAAACGATAACGTGCCATGTTTGCGCTTTTTTGTGATACGCCCAATAACTGCGCAATATCTTTGGTATTACAATTAAGCCTTAGCAAGGCACAAAGTCGTAGTTCGCTATTGGTAAGGTTGGGGTACTCTTTGGTGAGCCTGGAAAAAAAGTGAGGATGAATTTTGTCAAAATTATCTTTAAAATCATTCCACCTTTTGTCACTTTTCAAATAATAATCAATAGCATCTTCCAGCTTAGTAATTTTATCTTGTATAGAGTGGCAATTATGAAATCCAGTACTCACTATATTTTTTAGTTCTGCTTGTACTTGCATCAAAAATTGATTTTGTTTCAGCATCTTAGCCGAACTTGCCGCCAAACTGCGTTTTAAAGTCAAACATTCTTCTTTTACTTGTTGCATTTCCTCTTCATAATTACACTTCTCTATCTCATACATCTGTAAACAATTCTTATAATAAACCTGTTTCTGGTTTGCTACAACAGCTACCACAGTTAGAAAAGCAGCCATAACCCCTATCATTAGGGTAACACCTTCCACGTGTAACACAAATAAAAGCAAGCCTTGTGAATAAAAGCATTTATGAAGTGTCCGCTTTTCTAAAAAAGTGAATAATACTCTTCTAGAGTCTGGAAAAACACGCCTAAACACACTTTTTATTAAAGAATAAAAGTAACCTAAGTTTAATAAGCTTTTAACACAATTTGGCTTAGCATTTAAGGTAATTTTGGGTAACATAAAGGATAGATATTTTTTTGGTTAATCAAGTTGCTGATGAAGTTAAAGAAGGGGGCATCTTGAAGCAAAAAAACGATGTATATCAAATGTCAACAAAACATTTTAATAAAATAAATCAAGTCTACAAACAATATTTAATACACTCATTGCCAAATAATTATCATCAAAACCACCTCTACTCATAAAAAAGTGCAAAAATAACAGATAAGCCATTTTTAACAACAACTTGCTGCTATTTGCTACAATCAGGCATTGACCAAAAGGATAAACCAAAGAGAACATACCCAAAGCTAAAGCATTTCCAACAACTCTTTAAAGCGCTGCTCATTGTAAGTATACATGGAGTCTTCCAGTTCTATACGCCAATTCTTGAGGCTTTCGCCCAAATGCGTGTCCAACGGAGCCATTGCTTCACGTATTTTACTTATTTGAAAAATCTCATATTGTGCCACCTTCACTGCTACAGGTTTGAGCAAGGCTAGTTCTTCTGAGGTAAAATCAAAAGCTATCGGACGTTGAGATGTTTCTACCGATGGGGCTCCGGCAGATAATGTTTGAGTGGTGGGTGGAGCAGCCAAAGGCAAAGTAAACCAAAAAGTAGCCCCCTCTCCTACTGGCGATACTACCCCTATATGACCTCCGTGAGCTTCTACGGTCAGTTTACAAAAAGTAAGCCCTAAGCCAGTGGAACGTATTGCCCCTGATTTTTTTGGTGACACCTGGTGAAACTTCTTAAAAATTTTATCTATGTGTGTCGCTGGTATGCCTTCGCCCGAATCTGCCACCAACACCTTACCCCATTTACCTTGTTCATTTGCGGTGGTTTCAACAGACAGGCAAATTTTACCATTCTGAGGAGTATGTTTGCTGGCATTGGTAAGGAGGTTTACCATCACCCTTAGCAAGAGATCTTTGTCTACTTCTACATAAACATCTGACGGAGCTTCAATAGTCACCTGATGGTTTTTTTCTCGAATCAAAAAGCTAATTTGCTGAATAGCCCACTGAAGCAGTTCTTCCAGCACTACCTTGTCTTTGAGCAATTTCATCTTACTTTCTTCAAATTTTTGCACGTCCAGAATATCCATAATCAACCCTTGCATACGCTGCCCCGACTGGTGGATAGTACTGAAAAAACGAGGATCGTTTTGTTGCTCCGACAAGCCAATAATGGAGTTGAGCGGATTTTTAAGATCGTGCACAATCATTCCCATCATTTGTTGTTTAAACTTATCCAACTCTATCAATTTTTCATTAATGGCATCCAGTTCTTCCAGCGACTGATTCAACTTATTGTTACTGTCTTTAAGGTCTTGGGTACGCACACCTACCAACTCTTCCAGGTTTTGATTAGTAAAATTTAAGGCTTCAGTCAATTGCTCAGCTTCGCTAAATGCCTTAGAAAAACGGCGGGAAAGCAGCAGAGCTTGAGAAAAGATAAAGATAAACAAACCTGTGCCAAACACATTGTCTGTTTCTATGACATCATTGCTATATAAAATGTCGTTGACAATGGCCCCAAAAAAGGCAAGAAAACCCACGATAAACAATAATGCCCCTTCGCGCTTACGCAAAGCTGCCTTTACCAATAAATAAGCCGCGTAAAACCCACTGATGACAATGCCCAACTGCGAAAGAGTAACTGTTTGGGTAAACAAATGAGGGGGCAGGAACAATACAATAAGGCTCAGGAACAAAAACATGACCGACTGAGCTTGCGCCAATCGTTTGGGATACTCTTGAGGGTACAATGTGCGCAACAACCAGGCTGTAGCAGGCATGCCTAAGTTCATAGACAGGTACTCTAGCCTAATGATGGTAAACCAGTCAACCAATACAAAGTCATGCAAAAAGTATTCATCAGTTACTGTCAAGCGAAGGGCTGCCATCAAACAAACCCCACTAAAATACAGAGCTGACACGCTTTTGCGCCTTGCCCAAAACAACCCAATATGGTACAAAGCCATAATAAAGATGCTTCCCATCAAAAAGAAATCGGCCAATGCAGTGGCCTCACGGTTGCGGTCTATTTGGTGCTCAAGTCCTACACGCACCTCTTGCCAGGCACCTCCTTTACGATGATGGTAGTTAGAAACCAGCCAGATTATTTCTACCTCTTGGGTGTCATTCACAAAGTTTACCACCAATGGATTGTAAGAAGGCACTGCCCCTTGTTTTTGACGACTTATTTTGCCATTAGTACATAGCAATTTACCATTGATATACAGCTCATAGGCAGTAGCGACAGTCAACATTTTTACCCCTAACTTCATCCCTTTGGCAGGAAGCGTCAGCCGCATCCGGTAAGTAGCATAGCCATTGCCCGCAAGAGTTTTACCTCCTACATTCAACCCATTCCAGCTTTCAGGTACATTTACCAGTTTGCTCGAAGTAGGCCGCCCTTTTTTGAAATGTGAGCTATAGTAAAACTTTTCCCAGTAAAACTCCCAGTCCCCACTCAGCAATACGGTACCCGACTTGGCAAAATCGTACTGGCTCAAATCCATTTTTCCATTGGTTACTTTGGGCTTTGTCTTTACTGGGCTACACCCAGTTAACCACAACAAACAACCTAAAAAACATACCCACCATAGTTTCGTTTGTGTTGTCATTTTGCAAGCTTTTGTATTATAATCACATAGTATACATACTTAAAAGACAAAACATGTTTGCTTGTCATCAAGATAACACAAAATATTGATCGGCAAAACCAATAAAGGCTTAGTGTTCGTTATTTAGGTATTTGTCTATCAGTACTTATCAATTACCTCCAATGAAACATTGTTTGATCATCTTTTTTGTTTTGCTTATTTGCCTTTCGGCAAAAGCCCAACCTGCTGCTGAATTTACTCGTTACTATCAGGGCTTTAAAAAACTGGGTTCCAAGGTTTATATCAGCCAGGAATGGCTGGAAACCAGCCCACAAAAGAAACTAAAGTTGGTGCCCAAAGGCGACGAATTGTACTGGATCATAGGTCCTATTCTTAAGCAAAGCATCAACAACAACACTTTACCCTTTGGAAACCAAGGGCTCACTCAGTTTTTAAGGGGCAACTCACTGTCTGCACACATCGACCTATTGAAAGAAAAAGCATTTAGCTACTATCAATACGGCAGCTATCAGTTATCAAATCAGTACCGCAGTTTGGTTTACCTCTTTGTAGATGAAAAAATGTGGAAAGACAGCATCGAAGAAGTGCATTGTTTTCTCATCAATTACACCCTACAAGGCAAGTTTATCAGTGGTATATTGTTAGGGCGTACCAGTAAATATACCAACTATCAAGTAGACATTAGTCGTCAATTGCCCAACCAAGTATTACTTATCAAGAGTATAGGTTATATGTGGGACGCAAACGGCAAGCCCAGTAGAAAAGAATACGAACAAGATCACTATTACCAAATCAATGATCAAGGGCAAATCAAAGACATTCAGCAAAAGTACTACCCCTACAATGGCAGGTTTGTAGATATTGGAGGCAATTACATTGACATAGAACAAAACAAAAGCTGGTTTTTCTGTACTTACTACAGTAAAAAAAGTAATGTTGGAATAGGTGCAGGAAACTCTCCCCTAAATGCTCAGGATAAGACGTTTACAATCAATATAGGCAAAAACAAATACAAGGCTGAACTTGCAGGAAACGATGCCTTGGTGCTCAACCTACCCAATGGAAAAGTATGGGTTTTTAAACGAAAGAAATGACCTTGCACTACCCCTAAAGGCAAAAAAAAGACCCTACACTGTAGAGTCTTTTTTGTTTCCTAACCACAAAGCTTATTAAATATCTTTGGTTAGTATATATTCAAACCAAAGACCAAAAATGTAGCTACAAAAACAATACTTTATAAACCTTTGGCTATCAACAATATAACTCACAATATTTTTTTGTCGCTGTCAAGCATCGCAGAAATAAACAACCTTTTTTACGCGATATATCGTCACAAAAACGAAATATCGCAGCTAATTTCCTTCGGCAAGCCAAGGATTAGTAGCTATTACAGTAAGTTCTTTGATAAAACCCCGACTATCCATTTCCAAAGCCCCTTTAATAGCCTGCGCTATCTCATCACTGGTCAGTTTATGAGGCACGTCTTCACGTTCTTTACGGTCGGGTTGGGCAAAAGCAGTGGGTACTTCACTGGGGTTTACCAAAATTACCCGCACGTTGTAGCGCCGTAGCTCTGCCTGCCAACACTCGGTCATGCCCCGCAAGGCAAACTTAGACGAAGCATAAATAGTACCCCGTTCAAAGCCTTTGGTAGCTGCTGTAGAAGCAATGTTGATAATATTGCCTGAGTTTTGCTCTTTGAACAAATGCGCCGCTTTTTGGGTCATAAGTGCCAACCCAAACACATTTACATTGTATACCCGCTGAAAATCTTCGAGGCTTAGTTCTTCTAAAGTAGGGAATTCGCCAATGCCTGCGTTGTTTATCAAAACATCTAGCCCTCCTAATTGGTTGTTAACCATATCAAACGTTTTGTCAATGTCGGCAGGTAAAGCAACATTGGCTGCTACATACATTACCCCCAACTCTTGGGCAACATTTTGCAGCTTTTTTTCGTCTCTACCTGTAATTAAGACCTTTGCTCCGGCATTGGCTAACATTTTTGCGGTGGCTTTGCCAATTCCAGCACTTCCACCCGTTATAAGTATACGTGCATCTTTTATATCCATAAAATTGTACTTAAGTTTTACCAAATTATGCTAAACTTAAGCAATTCTTACAAATGTCAGTACATTAGATGTATAGTTACTAAAAATTGGATTAATTTTTTTTTCGTATTGATTTTATTGATACATTTGTATAAATAAAATACCTTTTTACTTGTTCATGATATCGATTTTATATAATATGGATATAAAGAATTAGTAAGTTAGGTTTTTCATGGTTATATGGTTTGGAAACCTTGCGGACCCTTGTCTGTAAGGTTTTTTTTGTTGACTCAAGAGAAGTTATGAGGCAAATTTGTACCTCATTTCGTATTTAACTTGTAGTTTTGCTTCAAAAAAACGTAAACGTATAAAAATGAAGAGGTTATTCTCCCAACCCCATTGGTTTCAAATTGTTCTGTGTATAACTGTAGCCCTGCTTACCAGCCGTTGTCAAAACTGTCAAGACCTCAAGAGCAGTGATGCTTCTGCTTACATCAAAGTATTGTTTTTTTTGGACAGTACCCAATCCAGTGCTACCACTGTAAACTTTACCAAAATCACATCCACCAATGGCACTTCCACTGATACCGTTACCGGTAACTTCATCAATTTTTTGCTGCCTTCTGACAACAACTCGGCAAGCTATAGTGTCGCAGGTACTTACACCGATACTTCCAGTGTAGAAAAGGCCTTCAGTGAAGATTTTCAAGTTAAATTTTCGCGTAAAATAGGTATTGAAAAACCAGATTGTGGTGTTACCGAAGCCATTACCATCAATGAGTTCACCTCATCGTCTGGCACCAGCCGGGTGCGGTTAATCAATGTCAGCCCCGACACTACCAGTGGAAACATTCAAATATTTTTAGAGCACAAATAAACAATCGTAAAGCAATGAAAGTGATGCAGGGTTTAGTTGTATTAGTGGGGATAGTTTTGCTTATTGGGCACGTTGCACAGGCTCAAACAACCCCTACCAAAAAAGACCAAACAAAGAAAGACACCAGTACAACTGTAAAGTCAACTACCAGAATAAACATTACACCGCCACCAGCTCGTTCAAAGAAAAAGACAAAGCCTGACTCTTTGCATAAGCCGTTGAGGTTGGCCGGTTTTAGGTTGGGTGCCGATATACTGCCTACAGCATTTGGCACATTCGACCAACGGTTTACCAGTTATCAAGGAACCTTTGAAGTATTGCTCAATAATAAATATTTTATAGAGTTGAGCGGAGGAGTGGAACAAAGAATAAGGCAAGGAGTAAGCAATTATACTTATTCTAGTCAAGGGTTTTATGGCAGAATGGGCATTAACTATAATATGCTACACCGAAAAAGCAAGGATGATGCAATATATGTGGGGCTACATTTTGGTTATGCCCGCTTCGACAACGACATTAGTTATACCATTACCAACACTGCCAATGGGGGCGATGCGAGTGGGCTAATTATAGAAAAACAACTCATGGGCACTTGGCTCGAAGGCAATTTTGGGTTCAAAGTAGAACTATTCAATAATTTATACATGGGCCCCATGTTTAGGGTAAAAATAAAACTTACCGGAAGCGAGGGCGAGTTACTCTACCCTAACGACATACCTGGCTACGGGGTAAACAATGCAGCTAATTTTGCCTTTGGATACCATATTTTATACCGCATACCTTTTAAGTCTAAAAAACGCAAACGTCGTGTAATAATCACTCCTTCAACTCCCATAAAAAAAACACCTCCCAACCCTACCCCACCTAAAAAAGACAAAGGTGATGGCAGGTGACCCATTCAACCTTATGGGTACTTATTTAAACATAGAACTCATCTCAACTTTTAATAACGCGCGGCAAATCGTTCATTTTGTCCATTGACTTCAAAACCTTCTCATCACTCAACAAAAGCCATAATTTTTGCAAACATTCAAAAAGTCGAGACGAGTCAATACTCTAACTGGCATAGAGTATTGACTTAGCCAAAATATAAGTATATTCAAAGCTGAAATCTAACATTAGATAATTATGAAGAAAGTTTTAACTCTACTTATAACAATGCTGTGCCTGATACAATGGGGCTACACACAAAAAAATAAAATAACCTTAGTGATTCACGGTGGCGCAGGTACCATTCTTAAAAAGTATATGACACCCCAACAAGAAAAAGCTTACCATAACAAACTGGAAGAGGCTTTAAAAAAGGGACACAATATATTAAAAAAAGGGGGCACCAGCCTTGACGCAGTAGTGACAGCCATTAAAATACTGGAAAACTCGCCCTTGTTCAATGCAGGCAAAGGTGCAGTGTTTACCAACCAGGGAACCAACGAACTAGATGCCTCTATCATGGAAGGTAAGACCCTCAATGCAGGAGCAGTATCCAGTGTAACCATTGTCAAAAACCCTATTACAGCCGCTTTGGCAGTGATGAAAAAATCACCTCACGTAATGCTTACGGGCAAGGGTGCCGAAACTTTTGCCACACAACAAAGGTTGGAAATAGTCAAACCCAAGTATTTTTATACCAAACGTAGGTATGAACAACTAAAAAGGGTGCAAAAGAACGCTGTAAAAGGTAAAAGTGGAAGCGCAGAAGATTTGATTGATTTGAACAAAAAACTGGGCACAGTAGGTGCCGTAGCGTTGGATCAATACGGTAATATAGCTGCCGGAACTTCAACGGGAGGAATGACCAATAAAAAATGGGGGCGAGTAGGCGATACTCCTATCATTGGGGCAGCCACTTATGCCAATAACCGTACTTGTGGAGTATCGGCCACCGGGCATGGTGAGTTCTTTATGCGAGTGGTGGTAGCCCACAATATTTCTGCCTTGATGGAATACAAAGGGTGGAGTGTGCAAAAAGCAGCTAAAGAAGTGGTGATGAAAAAGCTCAAAAAAATGGGTGGTTCAGGTGGCATCATTGCTTTAGACCAAGATGGTAACTACACCATGACTTTTAATAGCGCAGGAATGTACCGAGGAGTAGCCACTCCAGATGGAAAGATAAAAACGTATATTTATAGGTAGTACGCCACATGTGGTATACTAAAAACGAAGGGTGCTTCGTTTTGCCTTACAGCAATTAACATCTAATCCCTTTTGAGGAGAGGAGGAGTGTTTTTGATAAATTCACTCCTTATTTTTTTAGAAAATACTGCAGCAAAAAATAATAAAGTTAATAAAATAAATATACTACATGAAAAGACTCACTGGCACCTTATTTTTTTTACTATCCATAACAACAGCAAGCATTGTCCACGCCCAAAAACTAAAAAAAACCAAGATCAATGACAACATTACTATCAAGCTTCCAGAAAACTTTATAGTCATGAGTGACCGCGAATATCAACAAGAATTTGCGGGCTACCGCAAACCTATTGCTATGTATAGAAGCAATGTAGGCAAAGCTACTTTTGGCATCAACACTGCGCTTACTCACGCTCCGGCAGGTACCCGTCAAACGTTTGTCGATAGCAAGGGGAAAATGCGTAAACATCAGGCAGAGTGGAGCCTCAACGACCTAAAGATGATGAAGAGTTTGTATAAGTCAACCATATTAAGGCTACACGATGGGGTACGTTTTAAACAGGATAAAATACAAACTATCAGAAAACGTAATTTTGTTGTATTTGAATTTGTGGGGGTAGTAAAAGCAGAAAAAAAGAAATTGGTAGGCAAAGCCAAAGGACTATTACGGCAATATTCCTACCTGATGTACACGGTCAAAGAGGGTAAAATTTACATATTCAATTTCTCTTGTCCAGCAAAGGAATTAAGGGAATGGAAAAGCAGTGTTTATAAAATGATGAAATCAATCAGGGTCAAGTAAGTAGCCTGGTTTGGTATATTGGCTCAATGCCTCCTGTTTCCCTACAATAAGCATCGTTTGCAAATGTATGAACGATGCTTTGGCTACAACACTTCTTTGACCACTACCGACTCCAGGTTGAGCTGAGGCACCAAGCTACGAAACATGTGAATAGTTTCGCGCATATCAACGTCTCCTTCCTCATAGTACCACTTTACCATTACCAAATGGTTGGCCATAGCCAATTGCTCAAGCCGTTTTAATATTTTGATAAAAAAGCCAGAAGCATCTGTAGTAAAGTAAACAACTTTGATGAAGACCTTGGTATTTTTTGCTTTAGGCGCTCGCACATAATCATCAATCCACTCTAACAATGGAGTATAAAATTCATAGCTGTTTTGAACTAACGAGTTGCCTGTAATTTTTAGCTCACCGGTATCATAATTGAAATTGATTTCGGGAGATTTATTGGTTTGTTTAATAAAAATGGATTTCATAGTTACCTTTAGCATTTCAAGCATAAAGTTAAAGGAAGAAAAAAAGACAGTTGAAACAATTAATATTAGTACTAGTACCTCAACCACTAAATACCTGCCCACTCTTTCAGCAACTTTAGCCCCTTGATTTTACTTCAAAAAGCGAATGTTGTACGATTTTTAAAGTGCATCAATCAGCAAAGTTCATCCAAAATGATAGCGCATTTACTTAGAGGATTAGATATTAGAGGTTTACACGACTATCTGTGTATGATAACAAAAGGTGATTTTCACCAAAAGTTTGTTTATTAGTAAAACACTAATTTAGTAAAATTGGTCTACAATGTAATAATACAATTTAACAAAAATACCTCAACCAGCTCTAAAATAGCACTATATTTTATAAAAAAATCAGCTGTTTATTATAAAGTTTATCTCATTGTTTGAGGTATCATTTCTAAAAAATAAAACTACTTATACAAACAAAACACCTTGTCAATCAGCAACTAAAAGAGTCAAGTAATAATTTGTCAGGCAGTTGTTTGTACAGAAATGCATTCATAACAATCCAGTTTATATAGTATAGTTTATTTTGATATGACTGCTTTATATTTATACACAGTTTTGAGTAGTATGAACCCTATAAATTACCTCAAAAAAACTTTGAGTGTGTAAGTGTCTATAACTAAACTTCAATGAAACAAAATTGCACGCCATATCCAAATCATAGCCTCATGAAACACTACATTTGTAAATTTAATAAGTTTAACAAAAAAAATGGCTAAAAAACCTAGCATTTTTACATTTTATATAAGTAATATTACTTACACTGTATTACTTGTACCCCTTTACTTGTTAATTAGTTGTTAGTTTTTACCAAATTAAAACCCTTTCTTACTTGGTTTTTAATTTTATAACCATGGTACAACAGTCTAAAAGTTCAATCATGAGTGATTTGATAAACAAGTTTGCTCAAAAAGGAGTAGTCCAGTGGATAGGTTTACGTCCAGAAAAAAAACAACCTCTTACCAGTGTAAAATCGGTGGAAGTATCGCTGACAAAAGGGCTTGTGGGTGATCATTTTGCTGGTACTTATTCTAACAAAAGACAAGTCACGCTTATTCAAGCAGAACATTTACAAACAGTAGCCTCTCTCATGGGAGTAAATGTTATAGACCCTGAGCTTACCAGGCGCAATATTGTGGTGCAGGGAATTAACTTGCTGGCATTGAAAGAAAAGCAGTTTAAAATTGGAGAAGTAATACTGGAAACCACTGGCACTTGCCAGCCTTGTTCACGGATGGAAACCAACTTGGGCAAAGGTGGCTATAATGCTATGCGGGGACACGGAGGCATTACGGCGAAAGTAATACAGGCTGGTTTGATACACATAGGTGATGAGGTAGAAGTCTTGGCAACAGTGATAAAAAGTTAGACAATGACTTGTCAAAGAGTAAACTCATCACACCTTTTTTTACCGTTCGAAGGGGCAAAAAAGTGTCTTGATTTACAGATAGCTATTTTTTGCAAATGTATGTACTTTATTTCTGAAAAATCTCTGGTAGTCATTTAGTTTACCCACATTTTTTGAAAATTATGTCCACTTCCGTCTTCAAAATTTGGTATATACTGTCAGACAAACCAAAGAACCTCGTATACAAAATATGCAAAAGACTTTATCAACTTTTCTGTTATTCATCACTTGTAGTATTGGCTGGCTTCAGGCACAAAAGTCAAAAGGCATTCGAGCCTTAGACAAAAACCTGAACACAAAGAAATACACCGAATATGCTCCTTCTTTAAGTGCCGACGGTAAAATCATGGTTTTTCAATCTGATAATAATCGTTACCGTATATGGTATTTGTATGAAGCACGCCTCCAGACTAACGGTAAATGGTCAAAACCTCGTTCAATCAAATCTATTAATCATTTTGGGCAAAAGCCTTCAGTGGGCAATGGATTTCAAACCGATTTTATTGCTGCTCCCTGCCTCAGTCCTGACGGCAACACATTGTATTTTTGCGCTACCTTTGCTGGCAACTTGGGTAAACGTGACTTGTATGTGTCTTATAGAGGAACAAACGGAGAATGGGGTAAACCAATCAACGTAGGAGCCCCTGTAAACACCAATGCTTCAGAAGACTTTCCATCTATATCGCCCGAAGGTGACGCCCTTTATTTTGCCCGTCCCAATGGTAAAAAACGTCAACAAAAAACCTGCTATGATTTATGGGTAAGCCTAAAAAACCCTCAAACAGGCAATTGGAAAAAGCCCGAAAAATTGCCTAAAAGCATTAATACTGGCTGCGAAAAATGTCCTCGTATACAAGCTGATGGTGTAACCTTGGTATACTCCTCGGTACATGAAGGGGGCACAACAGGGTTTGACTTATACAAGGCAGTGCTCAATGTAAAACAAACCGACTGGGAGCAGATAGGCGAAATAAGCGAGTTGAACAGTCCTGATTTTGACCAGTTTGTGACCGTTACCGGAGAGGGCAAAGGCACTAAAGCCTATTATAATACTCAAGGAAAAAAAACTCCTGATGTTTTTCAAGTAACCCCCCTGCCAGCAAGCCTACAATTGCAACAAATAAGGAACAATACAGGGTACTTGTTGGCTACCACTGACGGAAAAGACACCTATGTTTTGGGTGATCAGGCAACATTAAAATTATACTTGCTGGAGCCAGGTGAAAAGCCTTACCTGTTGAAAGCTTTCAAAGCAGATACCGAATCTGGTGGCTTTACCCTGGCCTTGCGTTTTGGGTATGATTATAAAATAAAAGCTACAGCAAAAGGTTATGAATCTAATGAACACACCTTTAGGATAGGTGAAACAAGTGCTGACTACCGAATGATGCTTCACAAAATAGGAAAGGCAACTGGGGCACTGATAGCAAAAAATACAGGAAGCAATACCGGAAACAAAAACAAAGACCAATCATTGGTGGTGGCTCAAAAAAACTGGAAAAAAGCCCAAAACAAACTATTTTTCAATCCAGCCACTGGTGAAGTAATCAGTCAGGCAGACCTGAGTAAACGCTGGGCAAATAAAGAAAGTAATCAAACTGTAAAGCCTCGCCACAAAATCCACTCAGAAAGTGACCTTGCCAAGGCTTACCCTGAGTTTAAGCCTTATGAAAGTAACACTTTTATTAAAAGAAACGGAGGGCAAACCAACATACTTGCAAAGTTGAAAATGCCCCACCTTTACTTTGCTTATAAATCTACCATTCTCGATGCTCAATCACGCGTTTACTTACAAACTGTATACAAATTGATGCAGCACCACCCTGATTTGCACCTTCGGGTAGAAGCACATACCGATGCTTCAGGAACCTGGACATCTAACCTGTTGCTGTCGGAGCAACGCGCCAAAGCAGTCAAGGCTTTTCTTACTGACTTGGGCATACCATCTGGGCAAATCGTGGTCAAAGGATTTGGCGAGGCTCGACCGCTGGGAGCAAGCGCTGCCAAAAACCGTCGGGTAGCGTTATATTTTAAAGCAAAATAAAATGATAACTTCTATGGTTTTTTAGCTATTGTAAGTTTTTCGTAGTTTTAAATTTTCGATGTTTTCTAAAAAAAGTGATCTTGTGTCACCTTTCCTATCCCATAGTTTTTTACCAAAAATGTCCGGTCAATGCCTATCAATTAGGTATATATAAATAGTAGTTTTTTTGGGACTCAAAAAAACTACTATCAATCAATAAGTATTGAGCACACAAGGTGAAGCTACTTGAAGCAAAACCTTGGACAAACTCATAAAAAGTATCCGGTTTTACAATCTATCTTTCTTCAATAGTACAGCAATAGATGCACTTAATAATCTAAGTCATACTTTATATCAGGCAAAAGAATCTAAACAAGTTATGAAAACAATCATAGAACCGCTGGCTATGTGCAAAGCAGCGGGTTTCTTCAATCAAACGAACTGTATTAAACAATGGGCAATTGGAGCACTAGTTGTTGCTTGTATGCTGGTGGGCAAGCCACAGAAGGCAAACGCCCAAGTATCTCCTCCTCGCTCTATCAGTGAGGCCGAATCTATCATCAACGATCGCAAATTGAAAGTAAGTGGGGGAGTATCTGCTACCCAAATCTTTTATGGCGCTTCAGGCATAGAGTCACGACGTGACCCTTATACTTATTTTTTGAGCGGCAACTTGACCTTTTCTATGTTTTCGGTATCTGTTCCGCTTACCTTTAGTTATACCAACCAAGAGTTTAGCTTTAGCCACCAACTGCCCTCGGTTAGCTTCAATCAATATGGTATTCAACCTACTTATAAGTGGCTTAAGTTTTATGCTGGCTACAACACCATGACACTGTCGCCTTATACCATGAGCGGGCATTTGTTTTTGGGAGGCGGCATAGAAGCCAAGCCTCCAGGACGATTCAGTGCTACTGCTTTGTATGGTCGTTTTCAAAAGGCTACAATGCCTGACAGTACTGGGCAAGGAGGCGCTTTTCAGCGAATGGGTTATGGAGTCAAAGTAGGCATTCACTTCAACCCTCGCCCCAATAAGCACCGTCCCAAAGTGGCACTTAGAAGTAAATATACCCGCGACGGAGAACCAAGGGCTGAGCTAAAGACGCCCACAAATAGCCCAAAAGAACCTACAAAAACAGCCTCATTTTCTGACAATACAGACTTGCTGGAGTTGATTGTGTTTGGAGCAAAAGATCAGGTGAATTCACTGCCCAACTTAGAAGATAGCACGGGGCTGTTTCCTGAAGAAAATGTAGTGCTCAGCGCCCGAATTAACAAAACCTTGTTTAAGAAATTTTCTGTAGATGCCGAAATTGCTACCAGTGCCATTACAGCTGATGTTCGCACCAACACAAAAGATGAAAATCGCCAAACGGTATTTTTGGTAACTGATGGTTTCTTTACCCGCAAAACCAACACAGCTTATTACAACGCTTACAAAGGTCAGCTCAACTACAACCACTCAAGTTTTACCATAGGAGTAGGCTACGAGCGGGTCGACCCTGAGTACCGCACCCACGGGGCTTATTTCTTTAACAACGACTTTGAGAATCTCACCCTTAACTTTTCTACCCAACTATGGCAAGGTAAGTTTTCGGTGAGTGGTAGCCTGGGAAGTCAGCGTAATAACCTTAACGACCAAAACCTGAGTACCCTACGTCGTGCCAGTGGCTCTGTCAATGTCAATATGATTCCTCACCCCAAGCTCAATGTGAGTCTTTCTTATTCTAATTTTCAAAGTTTTACCCGTGTCCAAAATCAATTTGAGGTGATCAATCAATTGACTCCTTTTGACAATTTGCGCGACTCGCTCAACTTCACTCAAATTGCCCAGAATGCAAATGTGAGCATTAACTATCAGGTAGTCAACCACCCTGAACATAGGCAATTTTGGAATGCCAACGCCAATGTACAAGTAGCCAGTGGCGAGGGAGGCAACAACAGTTTGGGTACTGTTTTTTACAATGCGAGTACTTCTTACAATTTCAACTGGAGTAAAATCGGCTTTACCACTGTATTGTCGTTGAACTACAGCCAAAATGAAGCTGAGGCAGCCCTTGCCCGTACGGTGGGCCCTACCCTTACTTTGAGCAAAACTTTGCTCAAAAAGAAGTTAAGGCTATCACTGGCTGCCTCGCTCAACAACAGTTACCTGGCAGAAAACCTTACCGGCAGCATTATCAACTTCCGGTTAAACGGGGGGTACACCTTGCTCAAAAAGCACCGCATCAACTTAAATGTACTTACCCTAAGACGCAATGCCACTGACACTAACCGTGATGCCTTTGCCGAATTTACCGGAACGCTGGGGTATAGTTATAGTTTCTGAATGGTTGGATTACAACAACATAAGTAGCAGCAAGTAATTAGCTATAAGCTACAAGTAAGGGTAACCCGTTCATAATATGGCTGTTACACCTACTCATTAGGTATATTTAATTCTGCCTCAGTACTTATTAATGAAGAAATGCTACGATATAAACTAAAAAACTTGAGTCAAACTCTCAACAATAAGCGATAACAATGAAACAATACAACAATATTATAACCTTACTCATTGTCTGGTGGATTACGAGTACGTTCTCAATAGTTACCGCCCAAACTGTAAACCTGGAGTTACCCAATAGCAAAGTATTAGTAACACTGGATGGTACCGGACGGTGGGGAATCGATGATGGTACTGCTGGGCAACTGGGCTTTGTATACAATGGCAACGATTTGCTCAAAAATACTACGACTAATCGCAACGAAGCCGGTTTGATGTTGGGCGTATCCACAACTAAGGTATCAGACGTAGTAAAAACCAGTACTACTAACCGTAATACCGACTTTGCCCTTCAGGGCAATATCGGGGCGGGTAATACCGCAGGAGGCTTTAAAGAATATGTGGCGCTATACAAAGAAGCCGGAGGTGTAACCAACCCATTGGGCATACAGGTTACCCAAAAACTGTATGGGTGGAACACTGGCGCAGATGAGGGTTTTGTCATTGTGGAATATCGCCTCAAAAACACAACAAGTGATACAATTAAGCAACTGTCGTTAGGCATTTTTGCTGATTGGAATCTAGGAACAATGACCGAAAACAGGGCAAACTGGGACTCAAGCAATCAACTGGGTTATGTATATGAATCGGGGGGATCAGGCAACCATGTGGGCATTGCTTTGCTTACGGCTCAAACTCCTCAATACTATGCTTTCGACCAAGATGGTACTGCTGGCAGTATCAACATTGGAGATGGTTTTAGCAAAGCAGAAAAGTACCAAAGTATGGCTAGTAACCTGGAGCGTACTCAGGCAGGTGCAAATGGCAATGGAAATGATGTGGCACATACTGTAGGCGCTCGCTTGATTACGTTGGCGCCTGGCAAAACCAGTATTGTGGCTTTTGCTATTGTAGCTGGTACTAGCCTAACCAACTTACAAAATAGGGTACAAACCGCTACCAACAGGTTCAAAGCTTACCATGCCAGTCCTGCTCCTACCCTTCCGGCAGACTTGAAAGTATGTGGACCAGCAGGTGAAACCACCCTGACCCCTACTGGTGGTACCCAGTTCAGGTTTTATGACCAAATACCTACTCCCGGAGTTACTACCCCAATTGGCGAAGGCACTGATTTAAGGGCTCAAAATATTCAGGCAAATCGCACGATTTATGTCACCAGTATCGATTCCTTGTATGAGGGTACTCATTCAAGTATCACCATTCGTTATGTATACCCCACCGCTGTGATTGAAGATGGAATACGTGAGCTTTGTGTAAATGGTACCCTTACCTTGCAGGCAACTACAGGAAATACAGGGATAAGCTATCAATGGCAGCGGAACGGGCAAAATATTGGGAGTAACAACACCAATGTGTTAATTAATCAAGCAGGAACTTATCAGGTGACTGTTACTGAAGAAGGGTGCAGCCGTACCTCAGCACCTGTGACCATTACTCAAATAGCTACTCCGTTGATTAGTCAATCTGGCACTGAACTAAGTGTAAATGTTCCTGGGGCAAAAACATATCAATGGTTTTACAATGACCTTCCTTTAACAGGCGCCACCAACGCTGCTTACATTCCTCGTGCACCAGGTACCTATACGCTAAGTGTTGGCTTTGGCAATGGTTGTGAGGTATTGAGCAATGCTTTTGAGGTAGAAGTCACCAGTATAGCGAATATGCCAAAGCTGAAAGGAGTAAAAGTATACCCAGTTCCCAATGCAGGCAGCTGCACACTAGAGTTGCCTCAGAATATTGGCAGGAGGTTACAACTCGCCTTGATAGATTTATCAGGACGCACCCAGTATTCTGCTATATTTGTAGATAAACAACACAAAGTAGCATTAGAACTCCCGCAATATTTGCCTACAGGCATTTATTTTTTGCAAATTACCACAGGACAAAAACAAGCGATCATTAAACTGGCAATTCAAAGATAAAACAATGAAGAACTTCACCCAAAAACATCAGCGCACCACACGGCGTCTGATCTTTACTTTTTTTGTTGGGCTGTTTGCTTTTAGTCAAGCTACTGCTCAGGTATTGCGTGATACTGTCATTGGCAAACCTGCCGTAAAGGTACAGGCACGCGCCATTCAAACTCAGGTAAAACTGCGTTGGGCACCCAATCGCCCAGTGGCCTGGCAATATGGCAATCAATACGGCTATCAACTAGAAAAATACCTGGTGTTTAAGAATGGGCAAATACTGTCTAAACCTCAGAAAATTGCGACCAGCAAGGCTGAATTTAAACCATTGCCGCTGAATGCCTGGGAAAAAGTAGCAAATAGTATGGGCAAAGCAAAAGAAAATTATGCATTGGTAGCAGCTCAGGCACTTTATGGCGAAGGTTTTGGGCTCACTACCAATGGTAAAAAGAACACAGAGTTAAAGAAAATAATTAATCGGGTGAAAGAACAAGACATGCGTTTTGCTTACGCATTGATGGCAAGCGACCATGCCCCTAAAGTAGCTGAAGCCAGCGGGCTTGCCTGGACAGATACCAAAGTAAAAAAAGGAGAAAAATATTTATATAAAATATTTATTAAATTACCTGCCACTGTTAACTATAGAGTAGATACAGGGTATGTGTATACTGGTGTAGATGATTATGAGGCACTGCCCAAACCTATTGAATTTAGTGCTACTTTTGGTAATCGCACAGTCATGCTTACCTGGAACCGTTGGTATCACGAGCGATTTTATGTGGCTTACTGGGTAGAAAGGTCTGCTGATGGAGGAAAAACTTACCAAAAAACAACCAAAGCACCTATTGGAAACGTGCTACAGGAAGAGGTAGGTATTCAAAGTCGTTTTTTATATCGCATTGATTCTCTGCCCAACAATGAACAAACTTATCATTACAGGGTACGCGGGCTTACGTCTTTTGGAGAACTTGGCCCACCCTCAGAAACTATTGCCGGACAAGGTTGGGCAAATAACCTCCCCCTCCCCAAACTTACCCAACCTACTTTACAAACCAATGGAAGCGTAAAACTTAGCTGGACATTCCCGGTAGATAAACAAAAAGACATTGTAGGATTTGTGGTAGAAAAATCCCGAAGAGCTAGTGGTGCACCTTATAAAGTATTACACGCTCAAAAAACTTTGCCAACCAACACTCGGGATTTTACCGATCTTGCAATCAGTGGGGTGGCTTACTATAGATTGGGCATTGTCAGTAAAAAGCCCTTGGGTGGGACAACTAAAACGGTTTCGTCGTTGGGAGGAAAGAAAAATAATGAACCCACCACCCCTGCCACCACCAATATAAAATATACTTATCCTTTTTTGGTACAACAGCCTGATACTACTGCTCCTCAACCACCTACGTTGGTAACTGGAGTAATTGATAGTGCTGGAAAGGTAATTTTAAACTGGAAGCCTTCTATTGATGATGACGTAGAAGGGTATCGGGTATACCGGGCAAACTATGCTGGAGAAGAATTTTCACAAATAACCAAGGTAATGGTAAACGATACCGTATTTATTGACTCAGTAACAGTAAAATCACTTACCAGCCAGGTGCTTTACAAAGTACAAGCTGTAGACGAGTATGTAAACCCTTCAGAATTCTCTGCAGTGGCGGTACTTCGTCGGCCAGATGTAGTGCCACCAGTTCCTCCAGTATTTACTCAGGTTGTAAGTGCCGATACAGGTGTACATATTGCCTGGCAAGCCAGTAGCAGTATTGATGTAGCCCGTCATGCACTTTACCGCCAGCAACGGGGCAAAGCCAACGAGTGGGTATTAATCAAGGCGTTTATGGCACCAACACTCCCGAAAACACAAGCAGACACTGGTACACAATTGCCTGGACATACCATGAAGTATACAGACAAATCGCTTGAGGTTGGGGTAGACTACCAATATACTGTCATTGCTATTGATTCCAGTAATTTGGAGTCTCCGCCTGCCAAACCAGTAACAGGACGTAAAATAGATAAAGGGATCAGGGGTGAAGTCAAAAAGTTGAGGGCCAGCACCAGTAGCGCCCCTGTAGAAGTAACTTTGCGCTGGAAGTATGACTACTCAACCACCCCAGAAAGCTTTACCATCTACAAAGGGGAGGAGTTAAGCGGGTTAAAACTATATACTACCATCAAAGGGGAGTTGCGTACTTGGACAGATAAGAAAGTGGAACGAAACCGCAGCTACAAATACCGTATTCAGGCAAATTTTAAAGGTGGGGCAGTGTCTAAGTTTAGCAAGTTGGTCATTGCAAGTTTTTAGATAACACTATCAACCAATGCGACCCCTTATTTATTCACAAAATAAGCCTTAAACAATGCCAACGAAAAATTCATCATTTTTAACTCCGAAGACAAAATTTAAACATATTCTTAAACCAGTAAGCTTTTCTTGCTGATAGTTTCTTTGTAAAAAAGTCAGACAGGTTGGGGGCTATACTTATGGCACTGTCGCTCAGGGTTTATGTAGGGCTAGAGAGAGTTGTTCTTGATCAAACCAACAAAGAAACTCAGAGACCCACCAGGAAATAAATGGATTTTTGAATTCTATTAGAGCCATTCATTGCTTGTGGATTGATCAAGAACAGCCTATGCTCGTTTTTAATATAAATGAGACGCGTACAAATATTATTAGAGTATTGAGTCAGGAAGCAAAAAAATACTGTTTACTTAATTAACCCAAGTTGCGAGATATAAGTAAGTCTGCCAAAATAGTATTAATTTAAAGGTGACAAAACCAAAATTGAATACTGACGATGACAGACTATACAATTGCAATATATTGCTTTATCGATGATTTTCTAAAAAAAATCGGTCGTAAAGAAAATCATCTTAAAAAAATAACTGATGCGGAGCTTATGACAACAGCTTTAGTTGCTGGACGCTATTTTAGTGGAAATCATCAAAAAGCGATGAACTATATGAAAGACCATCAGGGTGTTAATATGATTGATAAATCGGGTTTCAATAGACGTTTGCACGGTCTGTCCACTCAGTTAAACGCTATATTTATAGGCTTAGGAAACACCCTAAAGAGGCTTAATACTGAAAGTGTGTATCTTATAGATAGTTTTCCAGTGAGGGGATGCCGCAATATTCGCATTCCCAGAAATAAAATTTTGAAACAAGAGATTTATCGAGGAAAGAGTGCGTCCAAACGTGAATATTTCTATGGCTTCAAAGTACAGGTAATTACTACAAAAGAAGGGATTCCTGTGGACTATTTTATTAGTGCAGGTTCATTTGCAGATATTACTGCCTTCCAGGCAATGCATATCGACTTGCCAGAAGGGAGCCAACTATATGTAGATTATGGATTAGAAGATTTCTATAAAGAATGTGAGGATATACAACTCTTTATAGAACGGAAATCAAATTCCAAAAGGAAAGATTCGCCTGCCTTAGCATTTATAAAAAAACAGCTAAGAAAGCGAGTTGAGACTACTTTTAGTGAAATAACAGCATTTTTCCCCCTGAAAATTCATGCGGTAACACCAGAGGGGTTTTTGCTGAAAATATTTTTATTCTTTTTTGCTTATACCCTGAAAAGGGTGGTAGCATAAGCCGCAACTTGAATTAATTAAATAAGTTGTTGATAGTCAAAATATAAATTCATTGACATTAAATAAATAGACATTCTTTTTTCATTGCGCTATTATGTATGCAATAAGACGAACCTAGACCTTGTGGATACTTTTAATTACCCTCTAATACCCTTGTTAACTCTGTCAATGTAGTGCAGGTAGCCAACTTGGTTTTTAAAGCTTCCAAATCGGTGTAATATTGTTGATAAATGGCCCCTTCCTTTAGTTGAAAAGTATTTTTATTGACCACCTCCAGCAAACGGGTAGTAATAAATGCCTGTATGCTCTCTAATATTTTTTGTTGCGTTACTTCTATATCTTCTTCGGTGGTTTGTTGTATTATTTGCTGCCACTCCCCTATTTTGGCTTGCCACTCGCTTTGCACTGATACTTTGGGTTGTTTGGCTTGCGCAAAATTTTGTTGCAACATTCTTTGCAGTTCTTTTTTATCCATAGAATTATTGAGCTTGTTTTATAATTTGTTTATTATGTTAAGTATAATGATAAAAAAATCCATGAGCTACAAACGTATCCCCATCACTAAAATATCGTCTACCTGAGCTTGCCCATCCATCCAGTCGTTCAGTGTTTCTTCCAGCAATTGTTTTTGTCGGTCGATGGGTTTGTTATGAATTTCAAACAACAGTTTTCTAAACCGCTTAACCATAAACTTTTTACCTTTGATGCCTCCAAACTGGTCTTGAAAGCCATCAGAAAACATATAAAAAGTAGTACTTTCAAATTTTTTGGGTGAGATATTTATAATTGTTTTCTTAAACTTAATTTCGTCAAAAATCTGGAATCCACCAATAGACATAATATCTCCCTTTACGGTTTGCAAAGCCAGCCCTGAGTCTTCAGGTTTTCCGCTACTGGAGTCGTGCCATTTCTCTCCTTCTATTCTGGGTACTTGCACCATATATAGGGGATTTTTGGCACCCGCAAACTGCATTATGTGCTTGTCTTTATCTATCACCACCAGCGACATGTCCATTCCATCGTGGGTTTGGGTTTCGTCTTGTTTCAGGGCAACCCTCACCATATCATGCAACAAGTTTAAAATTTCGTCTGCTTCGGTCACTCCCTGTTCATTTACAATTTCATTGAGCAACCGACTCCCAATCATACTCATAAAAGCCCCTGGTACCCCATGCCCGGTACAGTCTACTGCAGCCAATATAATTTTTTCTCCCTTTACCCCTTTAAATACCCGGTGTACTCCGTCAAAGGTCATTTTTTCCTCATATATTGGTTTGGGTTGGGTTTTGGCAAACCAGTAAAAATCGCCACTTACAATGTCGCGAGGTTTCCAAAGAATAAAATATTCAGGAATAGATTTGCTGATTTCTTCGTGCAGTGGCAACACAGCGCTTTGTATTCTGCGGGCATAGTTGATACTATCAGTAATTCTTACGTTTTTGTCTTCTATCAGGCGTTTTTGTTCTTCTAGTATTTTGTTGGTTTTTTGCTTGCGCAAATTGTTCCGATACAGGTACATTACCACCCCCACAATCAGCAAAATACCTACAATCAAGGCAGTGTTTTGAATGCCTTTACGGCGTAGCTCTTCTTTCTGTGCCTGGTTTTTGGTTTTCTCTATTTCCAGGTCTTTTTTACCTTTGTCGGTTTCATACACCGTTTGCATTTGGGCAATTTGCTTACTTTTGTTTTTGTTAAATATGCTGTCTTTATAATTTACATATAATTGGTAGTAGTCCAGGGCTTGTTCAAAATCTTCTTGTGCCCGATAATAACCATACAAACTTAAGTAGCTGTCACGCAAAAGTTCAAAAGACCCTATTTCTCTTGACAATACAAGGGCTTTGTTGAAGTAGGCTTTTGCTTTCGCGTATTTTTTTACTTTGAGGTAGGTATTCCCAATACTAATAGAAGAAAAAGCCACTCCATTTTTATTGCCCATTTTTTGCTCAATTTCTACCACAGCTTCCTGGTACTTGAGGGCCTCCGATATGTCGCCAATGCTCTCGTAAATAATGCCCAGGTTTGCCAACGCTGAAGCTACCCCATACTGGTTGTTGTTTTTTTCAAAAACTTTTTGGGCGGTTTTGTATACCAACACTGCCGAGTCTATGTTACCCATACTTTGATAAATAGCCCCCAGATTGTTATAAGAAGTGGCAATGCGGTTTTGGTCTTCTAGTTTTTGGTAAATAGCAAGTGCTCTTTGCGCGTATTCTTTAGCCTTCATAATGTCACCCAGGCGACTATATACATTGCCCATATTGAGCGATATCTTGGCTACAACTCGTTGATTTTGAATGCTTTCAGCTATTTTCAAACCTTCTAAGTAGTTTTTGATTGCCTCTTCGGGGTTGCCTTGTTCGCTGTGCACCACCCCAGTACTGCTATAGGCATTGGCAATGCCTTTTGGGTATTTTATTTTTTTTGCCATCTCAAGGGCTTGAGCAGCATACTTTCGAGCTTCTTCAGGATTTACGTAAGTATAGGCACCACTTAACTTTACCAGTAGGTTTACCTGAAAAGTGTCAACTTTTTTGTCGTTCAGTAGATTAAACAGACTGTCTATTGCTTTTTTTTGTGCCTGCAAAGGCAACACCAGCAAAAAAGAGAAAAGAAGAAGAAATGTTATTTTAGTTTTTAATGGCATAATGTCGCACCCAGACCTGATATTACTTCACACAACAATATTACAAATTTTTAACGAAAAACCGATCCATGTAATATTAACTACAAGTCTTTTACCAAAAAAAGAACAAAGTGTAAAAAGACATTAAAAAAAACAGGTCTTGAGTTAGTGGTGTGTTATGCGCAAACACTAAACTTAAAAAAAGAAACTATTTGAATTGTAGTGAGACTGGAGTTGGTAAATTACCAAGGAGACTAAAACAAAGAAGCTTTGAACCTGAACAAAAGTCTACTCAACAATAGTAGTCATTGTACCAAGGCTCAAAACACCTATAAGAATTAATTATGTGGGTGGTGATGGCTTAAATTATGAATAGTTTTGTCTGTCACTTTTCTGAAGGCAAGCTTATAACCTTCTACAATAGCTATGATGTACAAAATAATACTAATAGGCCCTATTTCATTAAAATAGATTTTCAATACAAAACTAATGGGTACTTTGGATAGCAAAGAAAACAGGTTTGTGTCAAGTTGATACGCCATATAAGCAAATATGCCTAAAATATTGCCTGTAAAACACCCAAATGCGGCCAATACAGCACCCGCAATTCCAAATTTTATACCTAAACCCTTGCCTGCTTTTTGCACAGCAAAACCTACCATTGCCCCTACTAGCAAAGCCATTAAACCAAAGTTTATGCCTGTAAAAGCTACAATTGTTGCCCACAATGCCGCTCCTAACAAGGAGGCACCAAAACCAGCCAATAGCCCCATCAAGAAGTTTTGTTCTTGTTTGAGCAATTCAAATGTTTCTTCTGGAGTACGTTCTTTGATCTCCTGTGTGGTGTGCGTCACGTCGTCGTCTAAAATGGCTACTACGCTAGGGTCATTCTCATAGTCGGGGCAGGTTACTTCAAACCTTGCAATATCATTGGTGAGACTACAGATCACTCCTTTGTTCATATCAAACTTACGCTTTGTACAAAACTTACAAAACTCCAGGTGTTGTTCGCGGGTAAGCATTGATTACTTATTTTAGTTGAAAATCATCAGAAGCACAAAATAGTGCAATAAAAACTACTTATCCAACAATTTAAATTAATACCCTTCCCTGATTGCACTATTTAGTGATAAACAAAAGAATTTAACTCCTAATCAATCAATGACCTTTACCCTACATTTGCCAACCATTGCTCAGTGTTGCCTTGTACTTTTTGCTTTTTCTAATGTATCATCAACTTGACCAGCCTCCTTGCTAGGCGCCCACCCTGGCTTGTTCCAAAGGTACGCCTTTGCCTCTTTGACGTTGCTGGCTTTACGTACGTCTTTTAGTATTTGGTTAAACTCATACAAATGTACTTTTACTGGGTGGGTAGTATTAATTTGTTCAGTAAGCCCATAAGTAGGCTTTTTGATCTCAGGCTGGAAGGTACCAAATAACTTGTCCCAGATAATTAAAATGCCTCCATAGTTTTTGTCCAGGTACATTTCGTCGGAACCGTGGTGCACCCGATGGTGCGAAGGAGTATTGAAAACTTTCCCAAACCACCCCATTTTACCTATCAACTCGGTGTGTAACCAAAACTGATACATGAGCATAACCCCAATGGCAAGCAATATCACCACAGGGTGAAAACCCAGCAAAACCGCAGGCAAGTAAAAAACCCAGGTAACGAAATTGTCGAAAAATGATACCCGCAAAGCAGTGGTGTAATTGTAAATAGGTGAGCTATGATGAATAGAATGATAGCCCCACAAAAGCCTTACTTCGTGCTCTAGGCGGTGCTCCCAATAATACAATAAATCGACAAATAATAAGGTGGCTATTACAGTAAAACTGTTTACGGGCAGTTGCCAAGTGATAAGATTTGCCAACCAAAAAAAACTGGCAAAAAACAACACATTGCCTATTTTTTCGGTCAAAAAACTGAACAGGAAAACCCATACACTGGCACCCATTTCTTTGAGTCGTTGGCGGTCTATTTTGCGGGTGTACAACTCCCAAACAAACTCTATAAGTGCAAGCCCCACCGAAAACAACAAGAATGCGGCGATGAGGGTATTGGTATTTTGCTCTAATTGCGTGATGATTTGTTTCATTTAATGATAGTTTTTAGTTGAGAGTCTCTACAAGGGCAAGTCCTTAGATGCCAATGCTTTAAACGACAAGTTACACTTGACTTGCGGCTTGTCGCTTAAAGCTTGCTACTAGCTACAGGCACATAAATTTCTGTAAGTAAATCCTTGGTAGCCGTATCGGTTTCGTCGTTGAGGTAAAACTCTAAAAAAGGCTTATCGACAATTTCAAACTCGTTTTTGACAATCCAATGCAAAAATATTTGCTCATAAACAGTGTCTAACTTGTTCCTATCGCCTTGGTGCGTGACACACACATATTGCCCAGACTCGATGGTTTTGGTATTAAAAAAACCTGTGGGTTCAAACACTGCTTCTTGGGGCAAAGTAATGGCTGCATTGTAACGGCAGTTTTCATCTTTTACTATCTCGTCGTCATCCATGAGCTCGCCCAAATAATGGGTATCTTCCTTGAGCAGCTTTTGTTGGTAGGCATACTCTAGCAAAGCATCCCAACAATCGTTGATGCCTTGTGAATTATAGTTCCCATAGTGGGTAAGGTAGAGTATACGGGTAGGAGGTAAAGACTCTATGCTGTATGTTAGGCGGTCTAACTCTTTGATTTCTTCAGGTAATTTGGTATTGATCCAAGCTTTCATGTCTTTTTTTTCTTGTTGTCTAAATTGAGAAGGGGAACAGTCGAACTCACGTCTAAAAGCTTTGTTAAAAGCCTGTAAGTCGCTGTAGTTGAGTTCAAAGGCGATGTCAGTAATGGCTTTGTCAGAATATGCCAACCGTCGGGCGGCTTCTTGCAACAATAGCTCTTTGATATAGCGACCAATAGATTTGTGAAAAACTGCCCGAAAAATGCGATTGATGTTACGGTAAGAATAAAAAGTAGCCGCTGCTACCTCTGAAGAAGACAGCGGCTTGGTAAAGTTATTTTCGAGCAAATTTAATAAACTACGAAGCCGTTCAATGTGTAAGTCATTTTTCATAGAACAAAGATAGGGCTTGACAGCAAGTGATGGGTAGTTAAAAATGGACAGTTTTTTTAGAGTGGGTGGTTGGTGACTCGCAAGCGAAATGTTGGCATAGCCTCCACTAGGTATACTCTTGACCTCATCATAGCAAGCTGTAGATTCGGTTCACAGGTGACTACCAATTCATTTTCAGAAGATGATGAGCTTGTTAGCTCAAAATTAGAGTACTGGAGGATTAAAATGGTGACTCGAATCGGTAATTTTCTATTTTAATCCTCCAGACAGCATAGCACCATTTTGCGCACCATAAAACCGTACCACAACAAAACAATGTAGCAATTTCCTACTACTCTTTCAATTCGTTACTTGCCTGCCCCAAGAGATTCAGGCGGGTCTGATTGAGTTGGAATTCGATACGGTCAAAGGCAAACTTGATATCTTCTATGTCGGGGGCATCGGTAGGGAAACAGTGGCTAATGTGGGCTACAAACTTCCAAAGCTCTAGTATTTCGGTGGCCTCTATTTCATAAGGGCGATAACTGATGTTTTCTGACTTAAGCAAGAGTTTGCCATAGTCAAAAAGACGTTTGTATACTTTTTTGAGTACAATGCCTTCATGTTTAGACACTACCACACAGGTTTGGCCACTGGTGAGGTCGTCCCAATTGGCGATCTTTTCTCCTATTACTATAGCGCCCGATTGAAGCGGCAACATAGAGTCACCGTCAATCTCGAAAGCCCGGTAAATTTTGCCCTTAGACAAAAAGGGGATTTTGTACTTTGGCAAGGTATTGAGGTATTCGGGATTGGCAAAACCTTGAGTATAGCCCGCAGTGGCTTTTTGGGGCACTAGCTCCAGGTAATCTTTTGGTGTGCTATGTTCGGTTTGCACCCGGTTTATTTTTATCTGATGGGCAGTAATGTACTTGTTCAATTGTTCGATACGGGTAACGTAGGCTTGTTCTGCTTCGGCAAAATTGACATTGACCATTTCGTCGATGCTCACTGCAAAGTATTGAGCTATTTTAATGAGCAACAGTATCCGGGGCTCTGCCCTGCCATCTTCATAGGCGCTCAATGCGCTGCGTGATACTCCTAAAATTTCGGCTAAAGCCCCTTGAGTAATTTTGTATTTTTCTTCGCGGATGTATCTTAAATTTTTGCTAAAAAACATGTCACAATTATGTTAACTTAGTTGGCATTTATCGCTTATTTGATCTATATTTGCTAACAAAATTAGCTAATGTTTATAATTTTAGCAAGCCTATTGACTTAAAACCTTGTGTTTGAACCAACTTTAACGACAAAAGCCATGATAACTACCCAACAAGCTCCTAAAGTAAAAACCAACCAACAAAAAAAAACGACTAAAACCAGTAGCCAGACCCGGCAACGGAAAACCACCACTCGGCAAACGAAAACGGAAAAACCCAAGGCTTCGGCAAAAAAAGTAAACCCTACTAAAGCCGACATTCCACTAGAGGATGTTTTCACGGCAAATGCTACCAAGGGGTTGGTCTTATTGTTAATTATGGCTTTTAATGTAACTACATTGCGTAATAGTTTTTTGCTGGTAGCCCCCAAGATTGGTTTTTCGGGAAACCTTACCCTGGACGCCTGGTTGTATGGCTTTGCTATGAGCGTGTTGATGATTATTATTTTGTTTCACGAAGAAAACTGGAACAAAGCTTTTTGCCCTGGGGCTATAGTGCTGTATGTCAACGCTTTGGTGCTTACTTTATACATGAAGTGGTTCGATTTTATGCTGGGCGAGTGGCTTGCCAAGTGGTTGTTGAGTGGTATGCTTATTTTGATGCCCGTCATGGGTATGTTTATAGTAGTGGTGATGCTGAAGGTGAAAAAGTGAAAAATTTGCGGCTTTAGAATAAATCTTACAAGACTACCAAATAAACTCAAAGCAGGCTTAATTGTGACTAATTACTGAACTTTATAGCCAGCAATCAGCTCAAAAACGTTTGAACAGGTGAAAACTCTTCTCCAAATGCTACCACAACCTCCCTGTTTTTGGTTACCTAAAAACTTCTTCAAATCACCTATCTCACCTGCTTCTTCCTTATTTTATTACGATTAACCGCAAAAAACCATTCTATAATTACAAAAAATCATAAAAAACAAAATAAAAGTGCAGTATTTGCATTGTAAATAAAAATAGTACATAAGTAAGTAAAGAAAAAACTTACCCAGTTTTATAGTGTAAACGGTTCTTTAAAGAACACAAATCTTTCAACAATGCAGGAAAAAATCAATCCTGAGTCTGAATCTCAGAATCAAAACCAACAAGCCTTACCCAAAAAGCAAAGCCAGCCTAAAAGTAAAAATCAATCCCCTATTTGGCAATATGCCGACGGAAACACACAGGAACAAACCTCGTCTCCTCCTCCCTCTGGCGAAACCTCTGCTTACGCCACCACACAAAGAAAGCTGGGACCTATCAAAACAACACAACAACCCATCAAAGCAAAATACTCACCTTTCAAAGCAAAACAGCGCCCCATTGAACGTAGGCGCGCCTATGACAAACCACACAAAAGCGAACTACCCACTACATTGGCTCACAACCTGGAACACCTGAGTGGGGTAAGCCTGGAAGGAACCATTGTTAAAGAAAATTCTGCCGAACCTGCCCAGTATGGAGCCCAGGCATTGGCCAAAAACGGTCAAGAAATTCACCTGGGACCCCAAGCCCACCACAAACTACCCGAAGAAGCCGCCCACATTGCCCAGCAACGCTTAGGCAAGGTACAACCCAACGCCACGTTGCCGGGTTTGGGCAAGGTACTCAACAACGACCCTCTATTAGAAGAAGAAGCCCAACGGTGGGGCAAACAAGCACAAACGCCCCACTTATTGTCTACAGGCAAATACCAACAACTCATGGAAGCCCATAGTGCAGGGCAAGTCATGCAGTTTGCTACCTTTGACCTGATGCGAGGAGCTAACAAGGGTGAACTAGGCAAACAAATCATTGCTCAACTTTCTAAACAATACTTGGGTGTAGTAGGGCTGGCAAATGGAGTAGACGAGTTATTGGTATTTGCGCTAAAAGAATGCAATGTGTTGGCAAAACTGCAAGGTATGATGGCGATGATTCAAAGCCATCAGGAAATAATAAAAACCCTGACACAATGGACAAAATATGTAAGTAAGCTGACAGGCGCCTACAATAGAGCAGCCAATATTCAAAAAGACCACCCTGTAGCAGTGGTGTTACTAGAGTATATTGTGAGTGACTTTTTTTACTACAGCCTGAGGTGGTTTTACGGAGGGAATTTGTCACAGAAAAAGTTTAATCAAAAACTGGGGCTAGAGGAAATCGCCACTGGCAACAACAAAGAAAATAATGAAAGCAACAAAAAAGGTCTGACTCCCAGCAATACCGCCCTGGATCGTGCCATGACTATGCTCACTCCTTTTGCGGAAAAGGTAAATAAAGCAATCAAATGCATAGAGTTTGCCTTACAATTTTTTAACACAGAGACTAACGAGAATGAACCCAATACTAACTCAAGTAAAAACCTGAACTTCCAGAACAGTCACTTCGAGGATCAAACGTATAGCAAGTCAAAAACCAAAAGCAAGTCTGAATCTAAAACCGACAATGAAAAAGAAAACAACAACCCGCTAGCTAATCTGAATACGCAAACAGCTTACGACAAAGCCTGGGAACAAGTGCAACAAAAGTTTGGTATAGAGGCAAGTTCTTTGGGTGCATGGTTGGTAGAGGATCTGAGTTTTGAAAACCTTAAACTAGAAAACCTTAACAAAAAAACCGTAGGAAAAATGACTGCTTTGTCGGGAACAGGTGCCATTGGACTGTCGATGCTTGCGGGCACCCTGGGCGTGTTGGGCTCCAAAAATGCGCACTACCTGGCGGGAGGAGGCTTACTCACTGCTGCCGTAGGAACTGGCATAGCCTTGCTGGGTCAACAACAATCGCAACCTAAAAAAGAAAGCGAAAGCAAAGAAAATAACAAACAGATTTCTTCCTTGTTGCATACACATGGCAAAGGACCAAAAGATACGGCTTTTTGGCTCGACATTCAACGTATAAACCTAGCCAAGTGGGAAGAGCATAGTAAAAACCAAAACAAAATGGTAGAGAAAGGCGGGCTTGCCATAGGGTTTGGCATGGGTTTCAAGCTTTTTGGTAAGGAACTCTTTACCTCTAATACGCATGAAGCCGCCATTGACTGGAAACAAGGCTTTGTTTACAAAAACAATGGGCGTATTAAAATTTCAGAAGACCTTAATTTCGAAGGTGCATTTGGCATAGGAGAAGCATCAGTAGAAAAGATAGCCATTAATAATAATGGAATAAACAAAATGAGCTTGGTGCTCAAGGATGTATTTTTTGGCAAAGATGGTGACCTTAACCTGAATGAAGTATCGGCAGAATGGGATAGACAAACAGGCTTTACCTTCAAGACTGAGGCTTCGGCCCATATTGGGGGTGAAGATGTCACCGGAATGATTGAGTTTGGGTTAAACCAAAAAGGAAATTTCAACAAAGGAAAATTTACCCTAAAGGCTAAAGGGGGCATAGGCATAGAACTGATTCCGGGCACCTTGGGCGTAAACCTCAACGAGGCCGCATTTAGCATTAGCAAAAAAGGAATTTCAGGTGAGATAGCAGGAGGGGTAAACCTGGATACCTCGGTGTTAGAAGTAAACGCCACCAATGCTACTCTGGGCTACGCAGGTAATAAGGGGGGGTGGTATTTGAAGGTGAACAAAATCACCGGAAAGGTCATCATCCCTGGTGAAGGAGATGCGGTCAACTTTACTGCCTCCATAGCACTTGGCAACGGCAAATATAAGGGAGAGTTAGAGGCTAATAGCGGACAAGCTTTTGACATTGTACCCGGAGTATTGACGGTAGACAGTCTAAAAGTAGGTGGATCATTTGACAGCAAGACCAATGCGTGGATGCTCACTCTACAAGCCGATGCAAGCGCCAAACCAAAAGGCCCACTCCAAAAAGCAGGGGGCAAGCTAGACTTTAACTACAACAGCCGAAACTCCACTGCCAGCTGGCAGGGCAAAGCCCAAATAGGGGCTATGTTGACAGTAGGCGGAGGACAAATAAACGGAAACCTTGAGCTCATTGCCGAAAAATCGGGAGGTAGCCATCACTTTGTGGGTGCACTGTCTTTAGATGTCAATAAACCTATACATATTCTCAATAACTTATTGGTACTGGACGCAGGTCAGGCAAAAGTAGCCATAGACAGCAACAAGGGAGCCTATTTGCTCCTTAAAAGCAGCATCTCCTCCAAAGTACAAGGGGTTGAGTTTTCGGCACAAGGCGCAAAACTGAAATACGATGGGCAAAACTCACCCCAAAATCCATGGACTGTGTCGGTAGATGGTTTGGCGGCTAAAGCCGCTGGCATTGGGGTAAACTTTAATGGGGTAAACCTGGACTTAAACCAACAGGCACTCACTGCAAAAAGTATTCTTTTGAGCCTGGATAACTACAACCAGAACAATAATAAAAGTCTGGAAAAACTGTTTGGAGGTAATCAAATAGTACAAACAATCCAAAAAATGGCCAAGGTAAAGGCAAGTGCCAAACTTTCTGGGGTGACGATTTCGCCCAAAGGTTTTACTTATGACACGCATGACCTCACCTTCCAGAAGTTTAGGGGAGAGCTAATGGGCTTTGTGCTGGAGGTAGACTTTGGCAATGACGATGACGAAAGACAGGAAGACCCCAAGGCTTATCTGGGGGGACACATCAAAAAGAGCTTAGACTTGTTTGCCATAGATATAAACGTGCCCATTCCTGCCGCCGCTGGGGCTGCCAGCATTTACGGAGGCATTGAGGTAAGCCTGGACATGTCGCTCTTGGCCAGGCTGGCCGCTACTTACAACAAAGGTGCTTCAAACAAACAAAAAACAAGCTTTCAGATAGAGGGAGAAGCCGATCTCCAGGCTTTGCTTAAACTGGATGCCCACTTGGGGGCTGAAATTGGTCAGGGCTACCTGGCGTCGGTAGCAGGTGAGCTATTTGCCGCATTGGGTATAGATACACACGCTAAAGTTATGCTGAACTTTGGAGTAGCTTATAGTGCCCACAACAAAAAGCTTGAACTAGATAAAAACTTGGAGATGTACTTTGACACCGGGTTTGATGTAAACCTAGAGCTAGGAGGCAGGTTATTGTTTAAACTATTGGGCATGCGCTTTCCTTTTTATTCTTACACCTTTGGTAAGTGGAACCTGGGAGAAGGAAAACTACTTGCTGAGTATGATCAAGGTAATAAAGACAATAAAGGGTTTGGCTCTTGGAAAGTGGACAAGACTCTACAGCTGGGAGGAAAAGATTTGCTCGAAGGAAATAAACCTGCCTACAAACCTAACGAAGAAGAAGCCAAAAAAACGGGGGTGCGCGATTGGGAAGTAGACGAAAAAAAGGATAAAGATTCAAATAAAAACGAAAACGAGCACTTGTCAGAAAAGTACCTAAAGTTACGGGAGATTTTTAAAGAACAAACCAAAGAATATGAAAAAAATAAGAATAATGAAAACTCCTTGCAAAACGAAAGTAGCCCTGAAAATACAGTGAATGAAGCCGCTGAAGGGGTACTCAGCGAACTGGAAGACTCGCTAAAGGAGTTGTTTTACCAAGCAGTTTGGAATCGTCTCAAACAAGACAAGGTAGCTCCTATGGGGCTTAACAAGAATAACACAAACATAGATATAGAAACAGAGATCAAAGATGAGAATGAATTGAATGATGAAGAGCCAACCAACAATATGTTAAACATTGATACTAATCAAAGTTATCTTAAACTCGAAAAAACATTTTCGCCCCAAAAAGATGACTTACTGAACTCAAACAATCAATCTTTACTCAAAGAAAATAAAAAGGAATGGGAAGGTTTAGAAGAAGATATTAATGAGTTTTTGCGCATGGCTACAAAAGTAAATTTGCTGGGTAAATACACTGAGGAGGCTATCAAGCTATACAGTGAAAAACGAAAAAATAAGGCACACCGTTTTAAAAGCAAAATGCAAAAACTCCTCAGCAAAGATCCCAACAACCTGCATAGGTTTAGGATATGGGAGAATTTGCAACAAAAAGAAAATGAAGATGAAACTGGGTTTGTCAAGTTGGTAAATGAATGGCTCCAAGAAGCTACAATTGATGCTTTGGACGACTGGCACAAAAAGCAAGACCAAGCCCAACCTAAAGGCGAAACGCTAGAGAATACTAAAGTAGACCACGCTAAAAAGTTTGAAGAATGGCAAAAAGACAAAGAAGGGTATCATAAGCAATCAAAACAATCTATCTCTCCCCAATTTTTACTGTTTTTGCCCAGAGAGTCTAAATCACCTAATATCAATCCCAATCAGGGTTCGACCAACTTGCTCAACCCGATGTCGATGTCAACCCTCATGGCTATGAGGTTTTTAAACCGTAACCGACAGCATTCGAGCCAAGTGCTGAACAAACATTTACAATCACAACAAAACATTCCATCACTTAACCGCAATAATAGTCAAGTGACATTACATAACCAAGGACAGTCTAACAGGGGGCAATTTAATCTAGGACACCTCGCCCCAAATATTGTGCAAAACTTGTTAGCCCGCTTGAGGCAACAAAACAACTCCAATGATGATATTTTTGGCAGTCTCTTTAACCAACAAGGGCAGGGTTCCCAAAATAATTCACAATTGGTTCAACAGTCCAATCAGATGCCAAACCAATCAAGGAACCAAATGACTCTCATGATGATGTTCATAACCAGACAAGACTCGTTTAATCAACTCAAGAACAGTATTTCTAACGTGAATCGTTCATCGTTTGCCAATAATGCAACTTTAAATATAAATTTGAATGGCTTCGTATTTAACTTCGCCAGTTTTCAGGAGTTCATTGCCTTTCATAGGTCAGTAATGCAACTGGAACAAAGAAGCACCAACACCAAAGAATAACAAAAGCACACGTTGGCAAAAAACACAATACACACAAAAAACCTGTGGGAGTTCCCCACAGGTTTTTTTATGCAAGGGATTTTTTGTTAACAAAACCAATGTGAGCGCCCACCTTATGGCTGAAATAGTTTTGGTGTTTTCGCTTGTTTTATGATCTTTTTATAATTTTAGTTTTTTGATTGCTCGAATAATATATAGGTTTGGGCGATGGTCTTGCTACCTACTCACAAACTATTCTTTTTTTGATTGTTGCCTTATGAACTTAACCCCTGAGCTGGAAAACTTGCGCCAACTATTGACCAACGACGAAGAAAGTAACCAAAGACTAGGCGTACAACTTGCCCAAGGCATGCAGGTGCCTTTTGGTTTTTTGCCCTACCTTGTTGATACCACTTTTAAAAAATACCTCTGCCTGGAAGCCGAATTCATCGATCCTTTGTTTTTTGTACGCGACCTCAACATTCATTCGCTTGAACTCCAAGAGCCACCCAGGGCACTTTGTCACCTGGCACAGCTCAAAGTACTCAAAATGCATAACAATCGTTTGAAACACTTAGGAACAGAGGTTACTACACTAAAGCAGCTCAACCGCCTACACATAGACAGCAACTTGCTCACTAACTTGCAAGGCATTGGGCAATTAGACCAACTTAAGCATTTATACGCCCATTTCAACCACTTGGGCACTATTGAGGGCATTGGAGCCCTCAAAAAGCTAGAGACGCTTTACCTCAACAACAACTACTTGCACCACTTGCCCAGTGAGGCAGAGCAACTGAATCAACTAAAAGTGTTGGATTTATCGGCCAATCAATTGAGGGTGGTTACAGACGTAATAGAGGGATGGCACAGCATAGAAGAACTCAACCTGAGCCGTAACCGAATACACCGCGTAAGTGATCAGTTAGGGCAACTAAAACATCTGAAAAAGCTGAAATTATCGAACAACATGCTGGTCGGTTTTCCAGAGGCACTTACCCAACTCCACCAACTGGAAGAGTTGCACCTCAACTACAACAACATTGAGCAACTACCCGAAAGCATTGGAACACTTACCCAACTTACATTGCTAGACCTGGGCGAAAACAAGCTTAAGCAACTGCCCGAAACCATTGGCCATTTGCAAAAACTTCGTCGGCTAGACCTGGGCGATAACTCTATAGAACAACTGCCTGCCAGCCTGACACAATTGCCCCAACTTGAGCACTTATTGGTACAGTCTAATCAACTACGGGAGTTGCCCCAAGATATGGGCAACCTCCAGCAACTCAAACGTATCACCCTGTTGGGCAATCCAATACCTACCGAAACAAAACTGCTGCTTGCCCAGCAATTGCCCAACACCGCCATTCATTAGTTTTTTGGACAAACCTCCCTCATTGTTTGCCTCCGGTTTGGTATAGTATACTGTAATAACTAATTTTAAAAACAAATAAAACAAAATTAATCCATACACACATGTCGCTTATTAGCAATAAACCTTTTACAATAGACCGAGTTATAAGAACTGCCATCTGGGTGGCCGTAATTTGGGGGTTCTTTAAAGCACTACAATACTTAAGCGATATATTGATTCCTTTTGCCATTGCAGCATTGCTGGCGTATCTCATCAATCCTTTGGTAATTTTTCTGCAAGAAAAAGTTCGGATAAGAAACCGGGTCATCTCAGTTTTGCTTAGCCTGATAGTAGTATTTGGGTTACTCACTGGGCTTGCGCTGATTTTGATCCCACTCGTTACCAAAGATATCAGCCACATGGCAGAAATAGTCAAAGGCCTTGCTCAAGATCCTCAGCTTGACATGAAAGCCCAGGAGTACATCCCTCCCAGCGTTTGGAAAGAAGTCAACACACTGCTCAACAGTGATTTTTTTCACACCGATAAGTTTGCCAATATGGCTATTGATGCCGCCAAAAAAGTGTTGCCCAATGTCATTGGTTTGTTCAACAATGTATTGCACTTACTGCTTAGTATTATGGGGCTTGCCATTATTCTGCTTTACCTGGTGTTTATTTTACTTGATTACAACAAAATTATGGTTCAGTGGACTGACTTGTTGCCTGAACAGTACCATCATACTATCAAAGATGTATCTACAAACTTTAAAAAAGCCATGGGAAGTTACTTCAGAGCACAAACCGTGATTGCGTCTTTGGTAGGAATATTATTTGCGATTGGCTTTAGTATCATAGATTTACCAATGGCGGTGGTTTTTGGGTTGTTTGTGGGCTTGCTCAACCTGGTGCCTTACTTACAAAACATTGCGTTTATCCCAGCCGCTCTGTTTGCCCTGGTACACTCGCTCGACACTGGAGAAAATTTCTGGATCATGATGCTGTTGGTATTAGCTATTTTTGCCATTGTTCAACTCATTCAAGATGCCCTGCTCACTCCCAAGATAATGGGGGATGCCATTGGGCTAAACCCGGCAGTCATGCTGCTTTCGTTGTCTATATGGGGCAAACTGCTTGGGTTGTTGGGATTGATCATTGCTTTGCCTATGACCTTTCTGATTTGGTCTTATTACAGCCGTTTTTTAGCCAAGTCTGATAATCACCCAGAAACCCCGCTCATACCCACACCTCGCCCCAAAGAATGACCTAAACATTGCTGCGGCATAAAAAAACCGTGGGTTATTATCAGAATTGATAATAACCCACGGTTTTTTTATAATCTTCTGGCAAAAATCAAATGATGTTTTCGGCTACGCCATAGCGTAGCTGAATGTTGTGCATCATATTTACCAATACTCTATGTGCAGCGTCAAATGCACCTTTTCTGATGGCATCTACACATTGCTCTATTACTTGATAAATAAAGGCATAAATGGCGCTTTGTGATGGGTGGGCATTGATGTTTTCCACAATTTGGGGGGCGGCTTTATCGTATGTTTTCAGGTACAACAGCCCTATTTTATCATTGGGCAGGTGTTCTTCCTGAAAATTTTTCATAATGGTCAAATGCTCATATACCTCGGCAGAGGCTCCTACGTGCTGGCAAGCAGCCGCAAGATAGCAATCTTTTGCCAGGCGACCTATGGTATTTTTAGGCGTGGCATTAATGTCTGAACTTTGCATGATTTTTAACTTTGTGGGATTCATTAAGGTAAGCCTGAAAAAAGTACTTTGTACTAACCTCAATGGTATTTTCTATAAAGATATATAATAAACAATCGGAAAGTTACAAACTTTAGTATTGAAAATCAACTATTTCACTACAACCTTCTGCTGGAATGTCTGCTGTTTTGTGACAACCCTTAATACATAAACTCCTGGAGAAAAATTTATCAGATTTATTCTTACAAGCAAAAAACCAGCGTTGTCTGTCGAGACAGTTTGCTGACATTTTACTACTCCCAACGTACTCATCAAATAGATACGTACGTTGCCCAAAGCTTCGCTGAGCTGTACCTGAAGGTAGTCAACAGCAGGGTTGGGGTATACCTTTGGTTGAATAACATTGGCACGTAACCAAACTCCGACTACTGGTGAATAAGCCATCGCGCCATCAATATCTTGTTGTTGTAAACGGTAATACATCTGCCCGTTGACACGGGGTGTATCGGCAACGCTGTAATGCCATAAGCCCACATGGTTGCCTTGCCCTGGTAGGGTATCTATGTTGTGCCAATTAAATAAATCCTGGCTATACTGTACTATAAAATGTTGATTGTTGCTTTCTTGAATAGTTGCCCACTTTAACCAAACACTTGCCTGGTGAACTTTTGCTTCAAAAAATAATAACTCTACAGGTAGCCCACTGGGGCTATTGTTGGTGCAAAACTGAGAGGGTGAACCTGGTGGGTAACAATCTGTCCCTGCGTTTTCGCAGCAACTGGCAAAAGTAATGGTTGGGCAAGTGCCTGCACATTCATTATTATTTTTTACAATCAATGTTCCTCCTTGCAGAGCACCACTGCCAGCAAACTGATTACCGTTTTTTACTGTAAAAGTACCATCTACAATCAAGGTTCCTTCTATAGTATACAGTACATTGTTATTGTCACTATTGAGGTTTCCAGTCACCTGAAGAGTAACCCCGGCAGGTACTGTAAAAGCAGGATCTCCTCCACTAGCATTAATGTTGAGGTTACCATCTATCACTACGCTTACATTGGCTGTCAATATATCGCCAGAGCCTAGGCTATTAATGGTTACATCTTCTGCATAAGTGTTTCCATCAACAACAGGAGCAGTACCTCCACCAGAACAGCTCCAACTCAAAGCACTCCAGTTTTGCAAACCCGATACTGAAGCATTGCAAGATTGGGAGTAAGACGGCACCCAATGGTTTGAAAGTAGAAAAATTATAAAAAACAGGTCGAAAAATTTCATAAGTAAAAAATCAAGACGTAATAAACCAGTATACTGGGCTCTAAGGAATTGTTCAAAAATAAATATTCACTCTGATAGGTGATTTTTCGCCTTGATACTTCGTTATTTTTAGCCTTTGGCAGAGCTCGGCACAGCATAGCTGTAGCCATCGGTTTTTGCCCGTAGCGCTGTTATGGGCGTAAAAAATAGCCTCGTCTCAAAACAAAACCTCTACCTTAGGAATGGTCATTTAATTTCTCACCATTCCTAAGGTATTTGCATCATACGATATCATAGAAATAAGTAAGAAAATACCTGTTTGTAATGAATTTGATAATCATATACAAGTTATTTTCATAACGCATTCTACACTTTATAAGTTATTACAGCTTATAACACCTAATTATGTTAAGTCTCAACGTGTAATATTTAACTGAAAAAATATTCTGCAAAAAAATTTCACGTCAAGTTTGCTCACTATCAACAAATTTTATCTTGACTACTACCTTTCATGCTTTATAAAACTATTACTAAACTCTTCCACTGCGAAATAAGCCGACTTACTTTTTTTACCCCCAGCTATATAAAATCATTTCATTCATGCCCATCTTTTTGTCAATAGAGTATAATTCTTTTTATTTGCACTTTCATTATATGCATACCAAAACAGACCTATGAATTTAGAATTTGCCAAAAACGAAGATCACCTCAAACAACAAGTATTTTTGCTCAAATCCCGCCTGAAAGAGGTAGCTATGGGAGGAGGCGAAAAAAGAATTGCCAAACAACATGCCAAGGGCAAGCTTACTGCCCGCGAACGCATAGCCTACCTGACCGACGAAGGGTCTGAGTTTCTGGAAATAGGCGCTTTTACCGGATATGACATGTACACCGAATACGGTGGGTGTCCTTCTGGTGGGGTGGTCATGGGAATTGGTCGTGTAAGTGGTAAACAGTGTGTAATTGTAGCCAATGACGCTACTGTAAAATCAGGGGCGTGGTTTCCTATTACGGCAAAAAAGAACCTGAGAGCTCAAGAAGTTGCCATAGAAAACAGGTTGCCTATTATATATTTGGTAGACAGTGCCGGAATTTTTCTTCCTCTTCAGGCCGATGTATTTGCCGACAAAGAACACTTTGGGCGTATGTTTCGCAACAATGCTCAAATGTCGGCAATGGGCATAGTGCAGGTATCGGCCATTATGGGTAGTTGCGTGGCGGGTGGAGCTTACTTACCCATTATGTCAGACGAGGCAATGATTGTAGAAGGAACAGGTTCTATTTTTCTGGCGGGTCCTTACCTGGTCAAGTCTTCTATAGGCGAAGATGTAGATGCCGAAACCTTGGGAGGCGCTACTACTCACAGCGAAATTTCGGGGGTAACAGATAATAAATTCCCTGACGATCAGTCTTGCCTGGATGCTATCAGACGTACTTTTGACAAGTTGGGAGACAACGAAAAAGCGGGCTTTAACCGTGCCGAGCCGCAACTACCTCAACTCAAGCAGGAAGAAATTTATGGAATGTTGCCTGCCGATCGCACCAAACCTTACGACATGGTAGACATTATCAGTCGCCTGGTAGATAATTCGGAGTTTGACCAATACAAAGAAAACTACGGCAAGTCAATTGTATGCGGCAGGGCGCGTATAGATGGCTGGGCGGTAGGCATTGTGGCAAACCAACGCAAAATAGTCAAGTCTAAAAAAGGCGAAATGCAAATGGGTGGGGTTATTTACTCTGACTCGGCTGATAAGGCAGCCCGTTTTATTATGACTTGCAACCAACAAAAAATTCCATTGGTGTTTTTGCAAGATGTTACCGGGTTTATGGTAGGGAGTCGTTCCGAACACGGCGGTATCATCAAAGATGGCGCTAAAATGGTCAGTGCAATGGCCAATTCGGTCGTACCTAAATTTACCATTGTGCTAGGCAACTCTTATGGGGCAGGTAACTATGCCATGTGTGGCAAAGCTTACGACCCACGCTTGATGATAGCCTGGCCTACGGCTAAAATCGCCGTAATGAGTGGACAAGCTGCCGCTAAAACCTTGTTGCAGATTCAAACAGCCTCTAAGAAAGCCAAAGGTGAGGAAATTTCTCAGGAAGAAGAGGAAAACCTATTGAACAAAATCACCGATAGATATAACAATCAAATGTCGCCTTATTATTCGGCGGCAAGGCTTTGGGTAGACGCCATCATCGATCCACTTGACACCCGCAAGGTAATTTCTCAAGGCATTGAGGCGGCAAATCACGCACCCATTACACAACGCTATAACGTGGGCGTTATCCAGACCTAATACTCATGTTGCTCTAAACAAAAAGACTCGCTTCTTACAATAATTCAAACAACAAAGCCACTCAGCAATTGAGTGGCTTTGTTGTTTTTTAATCAGTCCATACTTTCATACGGCTGTGTAACATCAGTTTTTAATGATTCTTTTTACTACCCGCTTGCCCTCAATCATAATTTCAAGCCAGTAAATACCTGGTTTGATAGACTGAAGTTGTAAAGTAAAAGCTTCATCTTCTGAGGTTTTATTAAATGAAGACCGCAATACTGCCCTCCCTTCATTGCTTCGTAATATCATTTCACCGTGGCCGCTTTCGGGCATATCTAGCTTAATGTTGGCTATTTCGCCCACTGGGTTAGGGTATACCAAAGTGTTTTCTCCTGCCTCTGCTCCGGCTCCGCCTGGCAATGGCTCAGGATCAGGCGCAATCCTGATCTCTACATACTCCGAAGTCACACTGCCCTTGAAAGCGCGCAAGCGATAATAAGCCTTGTTGCCTAAAATGCTGCCATAATCAATGTAACTATTCTCATTAGCAGTAAGTGTAGCCAACGGGGTAAAATTTACTCCATCTCCTTTTTCCAGGTAAAAACCTTCGGTTCGGTCATCATTGTTTTGCCAGGCTAGTTTCACCGCCCACACAGTATCAACTGCAGCGAGTTGTCCCTCAAAAGTAGGGGTATTTAAAGGTGGAACAACCTCTACCTTCACCACGTTAGACACAGTTTGTCCACACTCGACAGAAGACGCCAAACGACGGAAGTAGGTAGTAGTAGTCAAAGCACCTGGCTGATAATCGCCGTTGCCTTCGCCTGCAATCAATCGCCAATCTATGCCGTTTTCTGAACTTTGCCACTGGTAGCGAATGTACCCAAAACCTCCTCCTGCTTCTTCCTCCGATGTGATGGAAGCAGGAATCCCTCCAATTTGTACCTCTTGACCTCCACCTATGATGCCTCCCGTTAAAGGCGAATAAGTAATCATCAAAGCAGTGCGTGTGCTTTCAAAACCACAGGTTTCGCTATAAACACTCACATAATAAGTAGTACTACCCGATACCTCTACCACATATTCAGCGTTGGTGCTTTGTTGTAATAAAACCCCTCCGTTAGGTGCATCATACCAACGGTATTGCACGGCTATGGGTGCATCAGAAGAGGCAGTCAGCCCTAATTGACCTGTACCACATATTTGACGGTGATTCACAATCGGTGAAGGCAGTGAGGTCACTACCTGAGCGGTTACTTCTACCCGGTCGCTTTCCCATACGCCGTCAGTACTTACTGTACTTACATAAAAGCTCTGACTGGCGTTTAGTAAAGGGGTGATAAAAGATTGGTCATTATGGTCTATAGATTGTTTCACAAAACTGGTAGCGTCGGCAGAAGCATACCAACGGTATTTTTGCCCAACTGTGGCTCCTTCTACTTGCAAAACCAGGGTACCCACCCCACACCTCACAGGAGTGGGTACAGGAACCGGTGGATTGGGTGGATGGGTAGCATTGGCAATGGTATGCCACAATTCTGTTCCTACATTTGCATCTCCATTGTAAGCCGAGAAGAAAACACGGTCTTGATTGGTAGCTAAAGGTACTGCTGTAATGCGCGAAATTCTAGATGCGTTCGAGGCTGCGCTAGGATTTAGGTCATTTACCAACAAAGTGCCCGAAGTTGTACCATCACTTTTCCACAGTTCAACTCCATTGGTGACCGTAAAAGCCGTAAAGTATAAAAGGTTAACAGTACTGCCGTTTAGCGAAGCTTTTACTGAAGTGAGATTACTGGGGTTTGAGCCAAAGAACCCAGGTTGAATGTCTTTGACCAAAGAGGCGCTTGTGCCATTGCTTCGCCAAAGCTCGACACCTTTGCCTTCGCCTACAGCAGTAAAGTAACAATCACCTCCTACTTGAGTAAAGTTTTGAGGGTTAGAACTGTTTGCCCCTGGGTATATATCTATAGGGTTTGCTACGCTTCCATTGCTATACCAGAGTTCAGTACCTCTTGTAGCATCGGTAGCAGCAAAAAATAATTGATTGCCTGCCAATGTCAAACCAGCCGTAGGGTCTACTGTGGTACCTGCCGGAAACTGTACTTTTTGAGTGCCTGCAGGAGTACCGTTGCTAAACCACAATGAAGTACTGGTGCCATCGTTGGCAAAGAAATAACAAAATCCATCTTTCATTATTAAATTACTAGGGTGGGAACTTCCAGTTGGGTGAATGTCTTTGACCATATAGGTACCAGCTTCAGTACCATCGCTCACCCACAGCTCACGGTTTACAGCGGTTCCTCCCCCGTCAAAATCAGCATCCGCCGTAAAAAATAACTTGCCGTTAATGTTGGTCAGGTTTTCGGGGTTTGAAGGCATGGTGAAAAAACCCAGAGAAGTAGCGTTGATGTCTTTAACCAATACGGTTCCTGCGGCAGTACCATCACTTTTAAACATTCTTGCCTCCCTTTTGGGTCTTGCCCAGCAAAAAACAAGGTACCATTTACATTGACCAAAAATTTGCCGCTACCAGCTCCTGGAGAACTGCTGATGCTCCCTGGTGGATTTACATTTACCACCAACTCAGTGGTGCCGGTTGCCATATTGGTGCGATACAAAGCTCCTGATTGAGTGCCATCATTGGCAAAATAATAGACATAGGTGGTTCCACCTATTTTAAACTCCGTAAAGTCCCTGGAATCGGAGCTATTTGTACCCGGAAAAACATCTTGCACAAGAGAGGTGCCCGTTACAGTACCATCGCTTAAGTGAGGCTCTTTGCCTGCCCCCGAAGTAGTGGCATTAAAGATGAGTTTGTCGCCAATGGCAGTTAACTCCGAAGGGTTGCTGGAGTTATTGAACCCAGTATAAATATCAATCACTTGAGGGGTATTTTGCGCTACACTAACAGACGATATACCCAAAATAAATAATAGCAGGCTACATACCTGCCAAAGGATAAAACGTTGAAATAATTTCATTATAAATTATGTTTTGGTTGATGTTATAAAATATACTTGTTGGCTCTTTTATGCAATAGGCAATCCTATTACCCCAGTCAAATACATCTTCTTGTTTTACATTTTATTCTCTAAAATTCTTCTGATTTGCTTCACTAATATTAAATACTGATTTTTAAGTTTCAAAGGAAAAATAGTTTCACAAAATCACTTAAACATCTTATTTACAATAACTTACATATTATTTCCCGTTTCAATTAAAATACATGAAACTACACAAAAAACTACTCTACCCTACTATTTTTCGCCCTGATTTGTGTCTTCACAACCGAGTTTACGAGTCCTTAGATACCGATGAATGTCGGTGCTCAGCAAAGCTAAATCATCTCATCCACAAGCTTAAAAAACGGTTTATTTTAGGGTTTCGATCGCCCCGTACAACGGGATTTATCAATTGGTGAAGACACCATAGCCGTCAGGCTACTATTTTTTTATCCCTAAAACATCTTTCAGTATCCAAATTTTGGCGATTCGATCAGCGTGTGGGGACACTCGCTGAGGCGGTGACGGTATTTTTAAGTGATTTTTTATTTTTTCAGTTGGTTATTCCTGCACAAAGCAATCGGGTAATGCGGCTTTCAATGCTTCCTTATCTTCACTTGTATACTTTTGCCCACCCAAACGCAACACTTGAAGTTTTTTTAACTGTTTAAGTACTTTTGGCAAGCGATTAAAAGCGTTTTTACCCAAATACAAATCACGTAGATTGTCTAATTGGGCAAATTCGGGGGGCAAATCGGTCAAACAATTGTGACCCAACTTAAGCGCGTATGCAATTGCTTCATTTGCCCTATGGCAGCAGGCAAAGCAGTAAGTAATGGACAAAAAATAATCCCCGATTCATCGGGACTGTAAGCTTTCGATTTAGGAAATGACCTTTACTACTGATACTTCGTTATTTTTAGCCTTTGGCAGAGCTCGGCACAGCAAAGCTGTAGCCATCGGTTATTGCTCGTAGCGCTGCTACGAACGCAAAAAATGCCTCGCCTCAGTGGTAAATCTCTATCTCCAAATGGATACCTTATTTTTCAACCATTACTAAGTTGATTTCTACTCAGGTTTAAATCTTCTAGTTGAGAAAGCTGGGGGATGGCTATCGGCAATGTAGTAAAATGATTGCCATAAAGACTCAATATTTTTAGTTGGGATAAACGCCCAAACCCAGACGGTAAGCTTGTCAGCTGATTGTTGCCCAGATCAAGGTAATTGAGCCGACTCAATTGCCCAATATCTTCAGATACTTCGGTCAATTGGTTACCATAAAAGCTTAACTTTTCTAATTGCTTGAGTTGGGTAATGACTGATGGAAAATAAGTAAACCGATTGCCTCCAAGGTTCATTCCAGTCAGTTTTTTGAGTTGCACAATGCACTGAGGCAGGTCTTTGAGTTGGTTACCATACAACCAGCATTCTTTCAAGTGCTGCAGTTTTCCTATGGTATGGGGCAGTTGGGTTAATTGATTGTTGTACAAGCGTAGTTCTTCGAGCTGTTGCAACTGTCCAAACTCAGGAGGCAAAGTAGTCAGTTGGTTGTTGCGTAAGTTGATGGTGCGCAGGTTTTTCATTTGCCCTATGGTAGCAGGCAGATAAGCAATGCGGTTGCGTGCCATATCGAGCCCCATCACATGAGCCAAAAAACCCACCGACGCAGGAATAACGGTTAACTCTTTTCGTCTTGACTTAAGCACTTCCATTTGATTGAGTCTGACAACGTGCTTGGGCTGGAGGTATTTTACGTTTTTGTTGCAAAAACACTGGTATAGTTCCAGGTAGGTTTTCAGGTAGTGCTGGTAGTGCAGGCTTTGGCTGGTGGGTTGTTTTGGGTAGCCTTGGGCTATTGTAAAAGCAAGTTGTACATTGGCTTCATCGAACGATTGCAACAATTGCAAAAACTTTTTGTTCAACGCTTCTTGCTCCGCTTGATTACTATGCATACATGTTTAAATAAAACACCTGCCCAGTTGAACCTAAGGCAGGCGCTTGGCATTTTTTTAATGATTAACGCGAGAACACCAACACCCAACCATCGTAGATGTAAGCGGCAGTAGTGATAAAAAAACCTTCACTCCAGCGCTCTTGTACAACCATGTCTATATCATCCCAGTGTTCACGACGGTGAATACACTGCTCACGATAAGGGGTGTCGAACGACTCGACAAAGAAATAATTTCCATCGTGGTCTATAATATCGGTCACCATTGCCTCTTCTTCCAGCTCTACCTGTCGGTTGTTAGGATCCCAGTTTTTGCCCATCCTGTCAAAGCGTTCGCTAAAATGACTGTGTGAAGCATTGCGGGGTTTACGATATTGACGCTGGTAGCCCCGGCGACGCTCGCCTCCCAGGTACATATCAGCTTCTATTTCTTCCCAATACGACAGTTGTTGCTCCCAACCCAGGTTTTCGGCAAGCATGGCTATATAAAGGCCATCTTCATCATCGTAAGCCATTTTGGTCATCGTAAGCCCTTGGTGCAAAGCCTCATGAAAAGAGTCTTCAAAATCGTCGAAGTGTTGGGTACCCTGCCAACTTTGCCCTCCCATGCCTCGCACACCTGCGGTGCACACCAAAATCCACTCTTCGTCGTCAATGGCAATATTAGTCACTACATATCCTTCGTCCCAGGCTTCTTCTATTTTACGCTCAGGAAAATCACTGCCCGACTCAATGTATTGCTCGCTCCAACCTGTGCCAGCACTCATTACTACGTGATAAACGCCATCACCGTAATCAAAGTCGGTAATGTAAAAGCCCTCTTGCCACCTACGCTCTATTTCACGCTCGCAGCGATCCCAGTTTTCTTCTATCACCAGGGTTTGTTCTGATATTTTTAAAGGTACCATAATAATAAGTTTTAAAAGTTAAATTTATAGGTAAAATAGTCAGGAGTCGGGAGTCCGTAGTTGGTAGTTTCTACCGCCTCAAGTCCTTAGATGCCGATGCATATCGGTGCTTTAAGCAAAAAGCTGCAACTCAAGACTTAAGAAAACAGGAGTGGATTATCGACTCCCCAACTTATCTGCTCAAAAGTTAACTTTTAGGATTGGCTTTGTCAATTTTTTGCTTGAAAATCCACCCGGCAAAAACCAACATTATTACATTGACTATGGCAAGCAAGTACCCAAACTTTTGCATAAACTGTAACCAGTTGACTTGGGCAAACGAGAGGTTTTTGTACAACATCACTGATATACTGGCAATGTAGGCAAAAGCGTCGAGCATGTAAATGAGAAAACCTACGGTGCCCACCGAATTGGTAGCAGCCAGCAAACGGTCGAATAAAAAAGAACCCAGAGGTATGTAACCCATATAGGTGCCCAACCCCAACAAAATCATCCACACAAACCCAGTAATGACTCCTTGGGCATACAAAAAAGAGCTCAAGCCTACCAATGCCGAACCTACGCCCACCCCTATAAGGGTGATGTAGAAAGCCTGGGCATTTTTGCGCACAAAAACCAACAGACTTAACAATATCAAAATAAGGATACTTACTATTATTTCGGATTGGCTAAACACCGATAAATCTCCTTGATAGCCTATACTTGCCCATATTTCTTTGGCAAAACCGCTGCGGGTTTCTCTAAAGGCATTGAGCAACATGTATACAATAATCAAGAAGAAAATACCCCCACCCTATACACGCATAAAACTTTTGCGTTGGGTGCTGTCCATTGGTTGCCGCTCTTTGCGTAAGCGTACATCTTCGGCATTGGGGGGTGGGGTGTGCCCCAATAGCCAGGCAACTATCAACATGGGCACAAAGTAAATACCACTGACATACAGGGGCATCCAATACTCCGAAACTCCTTGATTGAGTACTGCTTGTCCTAATTGCTGACTAAAGGCCGCAGCAAATATAAAGCTGGCGCTCAATCCGGTACCAAACAACTCGGTATACTTGCGCCCCTCGATAAAGCTGAGCACCAGCCCCCAGATAAGCCCCAGTGGAAAACCATTGATAAAAATAAAAACCAGGTTATAAGGCGGTGGGGTGATCGCCCAAAGTACCCAACTAAGCCCAGCGATGGTAAGCAAAGCTACTATAGAACGCACCAATGACAAGTTGTTTTTTTTGGCTTCGGCAATCAGCTTGATTCCGGCAAATTTGGCGGTGGCATAGCCCAGGGTTTGTACTACTACCAATAGTATTTTGTAGCTTAAAGTTACTTTGATGAGGGGAAGGGTAAAATTTAGGTCAAAAGAACCAGCCGTAAAGGGTTTACGAAAGCCATAAGCACAAAAATAGGTACTAAACACCGCCGCTACGATAAATATGTTGAGCATGAAGGGTTCGGCAGTGCTCAAACGTTGCTGTAAGCTTTTGTTAAAGATAGTCATTCTGTTTGGGAGGTTTGCGGTTTGGTGGGGTTAAGATAGCAGAAAGGGTGGATAGCCCCAAATTTATTGGGGCAAGTCTGCTAAAAGAATGGGGCATTAAAATAAGTAGTTTATAAACTTATGAGTGGTTCGCCGGGCAGCCTTAAGCTCGCAACCTGTCGCTTATGCCTTGAAGCTGTACTGTATCTATCAATTTGATAAACTATTAAAAATCAATGCATTACAAATTCCATAGTTGCCTGTGGCTTGTCGCTCAAAGCTTGCCTCTGTAAGGCTCCAGCTTAAGTACCCACCCCTGAACCTTGGCTCACTGTTTTTCTTGCCCTTTGGGGTTCTTCAGCTTCCAGGCGTTGGTTAAGGCGGTTAATGTAGTTTTCGATGGGGAAAAGTGTCACTTCAGCAGCTCCCTGAGCTTTGCCCTCTTCATACTCAAACGGATCGTCTATGTCTACAATAAGCTTGTACATGTATACATAGATGAGTTCTATCACTAGTATGATGGCAATTTCTGACACAGTACTCTGAAAATGCAGCAATAGCAGTAAAACACTCACAATGACTATTAACAGCTCTAGCAGGGCATATCCTGTGCTCAAAAAACCAGTTTTAGAAATGACGTTGGTGCGGGTAACCAATTGGCGTAAATCGCCCAACCTGATAAGCAAACGTCCAATGATGGGGGGTGCGCCTCCGGCGGCTTCTAAGGCATGAATGGTTTGGTTATACTCGGTCAGGGTTTGATGTACGTCCTGCTCAGAGTGTTTACGATATAACCATTCATAAATCATTTGACTCATTTCCAGTACTTGCCAACGCACCGATTTGATACTGGTATTGGTCTTGATGGCGAGGGCTACACTGGTTTCTTCTATGGTTTCCAGCGCGGTAGCAATTTCCCCAGGTATTCTTTCGCTTTCTTTGTAGTCAGCCAAGGTTCCGGCAAGCATAAAACCAATCAGAAAAACCCCTGACGTAAACACCAGCCGCATTTCTTGTATTTCAAAAAAGCCATTGATGTTAAAGAAATAAACCAGCCCGATTTTGATAAGTAATATGCCTACGGCAAAAGGAAGTGATTGATAAACCAACTTCCACTTCAATAAATTTCTCGAAAATATTTTCATCTGTCCTTACCTCATGATTGAGGCTTGTATAGCCTGCAAAATCCTGACCAAACGTTGATCACCCCTAACAAAGGGATGCCATACAGTAGAAAGCGGAAGGTTTCCACAAAAAATACTTGCTATACACAACAATAGGACTATATTTTGGGTTTAAGTTTAAATAAAAAATAGTCAAGTATTTAAGTAAAACTACAAAAATAACCTGACCTACAGATACTGTTCTTCTGGACTGCTTTATTTTTTACATTTTACTAAGGAATGGTTGAAACATAAACCTTAAAAAAACTATGCTCGTAAAAAATAGTTTGAGACTCTAAACACGGTGTTTTTACCACAAAAATTCAGGCATATCCCACACCATTTTATTATTGAGTCACTCTTTCTTAACTTGGCACCTACATTAATAAGGCATTACAATGAATGAAGAAAATATACAAGTCAAGGTCACCACTAAACCCCAAGGCAGAAGGTTGGTAATAGGTGATGTACACGGATGTTATCGCACCCTTAAGAAGCTGATAGAAAAGCAGATAAAATTGACTAAAGACGATTATTTGTTTTTTCTGGGTGATTTTATCGATCGAGGCCCTGACAGTGCCGCAGTGCTCGACTACGTGTTTGAGCTGGAAGACAAAGGGTTTCAAATTTTCCCATTAAGAGGCAATCACGAACAAATGTTTTTGGATGACTACCAGGTAGAATCACCCGAAGCATTACAACGCATATTGAGTGAAAACAATACCCAAAATTTATTGGATAAAAACGGTCAGGTAATTACTGCTTATTGGGATTTTTTCCAGTCGCTGCCCTATTATTATGAACTGGACGACTTTTATCTGGTACACGCTGGTTTTAACTTTAAGCGCCGCAATCCTTTTCAGGACTTATATAGTATGATTTGGATTAGAAACATAGAGATACATTGGATGATGTACCAGCAAAACGAGCCTAAAGAACCTGCTCTTAAAGCTACATTCGATAAGTTTAAAAACCGTAAAATTGTATTTGGGCATACTCCCACCAGCATTTATAACATCAAGCATCAGATTGGAAAAAACAAGCCACTGATTCCTCTCGACAATGGCTGTGTGTTTGCTCAGGCAGGGAGCACAGAACTGGGGCGTTTGTGTTGCCTTGACCTTGACTCTATGGAATTGATGAGCCAGGAAAACGCAGAAAATGTCAAAAGCTTTTTTTAGGACACTTATCAAGTGCAGTGTTGCGAACTGCACTTGATTTGAACTCATTTATTTTTATTTACCCAGCAGTCAGCTTGGTCAGTATGTCTTCAAGCCCTTTGGGTACTATCCGATATTGTTTCTCTTTAATTTTGTCCAGGCTCAACCAATACGCCTGAAAAACTGTTCCATCCAACTCCTGACAGTTGATGCGGGGCTGTTGATACAATATTTCGTCGACAAAGTGTGCCTGATACAAAAAAACGATGTCATGGTAAGCCCTGCCCCGGTGTTCAAAAAAATCTTCTACTACCTGTAGCAACTCAGGCTGAGTGATGGTTGCGTCAATTTCTTCTTGTATCTCTCTTACCAAAGCGTCTTGGCTGTGTTCTTGAAACTCTACCGAACCGCCCAGGGGTCTTACAAAATAACCTTGTTGGGTGGTGTCATAATGTTTAGAAAATAAAAACTGCGCTTTGTGCTTGAAGATACCAAAAGCTTTTACTCTAATCTTAGGCGTCATTGTATCTATGTTTTTTTTTGATTGTGATTGGCACGTTATCCCTCCACTCCAGAGTTTCTTCGGGATTTGAGTGCTGCCTTTCAGCTAATTTTATACAAGTTTATCAGCCTTCCAATGCTTCAACGATGTAGATTTTCCTAATTTACTACCACCTTGTGCACCGTTGTCTGCCCGGTAGTAGTGCCTACAATTTTAAACAAATACACGCCTGAAGCCAAACCCGACACATCAAAAGATTTGGCAATGTTGGAAGTAGTGGCAAAACTACTCACCAATACCTGCCCCAAGGTATTTTGTACCGTTACGGTAGCATCTTCTGTCGATAAAATATTGACAATGCCTTTTGCCGGGTTAGGGAAAATCAACACCGTTTGCCCGCTGCCAGACACAGGTGGAGGTGGCTGGCTGGTTTCATCGTTTCGAACATAAAACACTCCCCCCCCGTTGGTTCCTACCAGTATATCAGGGTTTTGGTCATTATTTAAGTCAGCCGCTACCGGAGTTACCATAATACCAAAACGATAAGGTGCATACTCGCGCGATAATTCATTGAGTATCAAGTCAGTGGCAGGAGTCCAGGTGGCATTGTTGAGTTGCTCCAAAAAGCCCGCATATATATTCAGTTTACCCGAATTATCGCCCGTGAGCAAATCGGGCTTCCCATCTGCGTCAAAATCGGCCACTGTCAAACGCAAATTACGGGTGCTACTGCTGCCTGCTACGCCTCCTAGGGTAGTCGTTTGCAACTGAAAATCAGGCGAAAGATTATTCCCCTGATTGAGGTAATACTCTAATTGTCCATTGCCTTTGCCCACCAATAAATCAAAATCAGCGTCCTTGTCTACATCCAACAACAAGGGTTGGTCACTCCCCGAAAGGGGCAAGTCATATTTAATTGCCTGCGACAGGTCAAAACTCACCGCCTGGCCATTAGTGGCAATATTGGGCAAATACTGAAACAATACTTTACTATCTTTAGTCCAGGTAAGCCCCAAGTCACTCACCCCGTCCTGATTAAAGTCTTGCACTACAGGCTGCAGACGACTCACCTTGAGCGCCGACAACTGCAAATAATCGGTATCTTTGAGCTTAAAAGCAGGTACTTGGGCGTTCCCTGTATTTTCGTAAAGGTGCAGCGTGGCATAAAAATCTCCGTTGCCCTGTGGTTGTCCGGCATTGCCCACTATTAAATCAAGGTCACCATCACCGTCATAGTCTACCACCGCCGGAAAAGCATTTTCGCCCAAGTCGAGCATCGTGTTTTGCATAAAATCGGTTTGACGAAAGTCATACAAGGGAGCGGCATTACTGCCCGTATTTTTGTACCACCACGACGACTGGGCAAAGTTTACCCGATTGTCTTCGTTGCCAAATAAGTTGGGCGATACCAACAAATCTTTTGCCCCGTCAAAATCAACATCGGCAAGAAAAAAAGCTGGAAAGAGAGGTAAATCAATGGGTTTGCTTGCCGGAAAACCTACATCAAACTGGGTAAAAGCCGCTGCTACACTGGTGCCTTGGTTCAACATACGATAACCTTTGGTACAACTAATATCGCTAATGAGGGCATCGTGTACTCCATCGCCGTTCAAGTCGCTTACCAATAGGGCTGATCCTACGTGATTTACCCGTTTGCCAGCATTGCTTTGGGTTCTTCGCCCATTGTCGCAGGTAGCCCCAAAGCTAAACACCCCACAAGTAGCGCCCTCTTGCACTCCGCCCCAGCAACGATCTACCCGTTTGTATACCAGTTGTGAAGCATTGCCACTTTGCTCGATGCTTTGGTTTTGGTGCAATTCAATCAATCCCCCCAAAAAATCAAATGTAATGATGTCCAGGTCACCATCATTGTCTATGTCTACAATAGATGGGATGTCGGTAGCTGGTACAGCAAGGTTTAGGTTGGGAGTAAAACCTTCGGTGCGGATAAGGTCGGTGGTAAGCTCCCACTGAGGAGGTTGAGAAGCAATGCTTACGTTACGGTACGCCAAAATGCCCCCCCGTCGGCTGTAGGCAAAAATATCTTTTTTGCCGTCTCCATCATAGTCACGCAACAGCATCCAAAACGACAACTCCGGAAAAAAACTTTCGTACTCGGGGGCATAAGTATAACTTTTTTGACCATTGGTTTCTACGCCAATAAAAGTGGAAATTTTGTTGTTGGTTCGGTCAAAGATTACCAGGTCTTCCAGTGCGTCATTGTTGAGCTTCATGGTATTATACTGTGCTGAGTTAATGCCCCCCGCCCAGGCATTGGTATACGTACTTCCCGTATTGTTTTGCACAATGGGCATTTCACGACGGCTAAAGAAGAACTGGGCAGTTGCTTCGTTTGTGTGTAACCCTAAGGCAACGACTGCCCCAATAAAATATATGATTCGTTTGAATGACATGAGATTTTTAATTTTATGTACTTTTGCAACTACTTTTAAAGACGCCTTAATCAACCAGTGACCACTAAATAAGTTTATAATGAGTGTAGATTTTATAAAACAACGAATTATTTCTGCTCAAGGGCAGATAATTACTCAAGATACCCATACGATTTTGTTCGATGATTCATTTCAAGAGGTCGCCCAGGTAAAAGCTAGTCTTCAGGCTTTCGCCAACGTACAGGCTAAGCCCAAGGCATTGCTTATTGCCGACTTGAGCAATGACGAAAGTACGCATAAGGAATTGGGAGAAGTAATTGCTCAATACGCTCCCGAATCGGTCACTTTTCATGGCAAAACCATCGTACGGGCTTTGGCACAAAACCCCCAAGCGGGTTATTTTCCTGATAAATTTTCGTTGCACAATTGGTTATCAGACCGCGATTTTTCGGATCATTATGTATTGGTGCTGGGAGGCGGCGAGTTAGGGATGCAATCGGTCATTCAATTTATTTAAATATATGCCCTTCCAACTATTCACAACTTTGCAGCGAGGCTATACACACCCGTTATTTTGCGAAGATTTTTTATTTACGCACACCTTGGGGCAACGCTATCTGCTGACAGCTGTAATGGACGGTAGTACGATGGGTAAAACCTCGTTTTTTGCCGCCACCCTCATTGCCAAATTATTGCGCAAGGTGTGTACTACACTGACGTATCAACCTGAGTTCTCTCAACTCAATGATGTGGCTCAAATAGGTCAAGAAGTGCTCAGACAATTGTTTGCGGAGTTTAAACAAGCAAGAAGTGAGTTGTTTTTGAGCCAAGACGAGACCATGAGCACATTACTGTTGGCAGTGACTGATCATCAACAAAAAACGGTGTGGATTGTGGGCATTGGCGATGGCATAGTAGTGATCAATGATGAGGTGAAGATACTCGATCAAAACACCAGCCCGATTACCTGGGCTATCATATCAATCAAGTTTTGAAGCGTGTTTGCCCATCATTCGCAAGTATGGACATTTGCCCAAATACACAACCTTGGCATTGCCACTGATGGCTTGCTTGCCATTGAATTTGGCAACGAATCAGCAGCCCCCTCTGCAATTGCAGAAGTAATGGTAAATGCAATTGATACACAAAACAAGCATGCCCTCGATCAAGTGATTGCCCAACTACGCAAACAATACCAGGCAGATTTGCAAGATGATGTAGCAGTGGTGAGGGTTTTGCTAAGGTAAATGGCCAATAAAGAACTTTATCCGATGACCAAACCTACGTTAAGGCAACAAGATGCTAAAATATTACAACTATTGAACTCAGGGGATGAAGCAAATATCGCCTTGGCGATACAACTATGTTGTGGTGTAGAATATGGTGAAGAGGTAACTAAAGAACTTCGAGAAAACCATATATTATCGTGTCTAAAAAACAACCTAGAGGTACTTTACTGTCAAACTCTTATCGCTTGCGATTTATCGGATAAAAACCTCGATAGACTCCCCGATGAAGTTACCCAACTGGTCACATTACAACAACTAGACCTAAGCAATAATAACATTGAACACCTCTCTCAGAAAATAAGGCAGTTAAAGCAATTGAAAAAGCTTGATCTACAGGGAAATGAGCTGGCTCAATTACCCCCGATCGTCGAACAATTAACAGGGTTAGAAGAGCTTATATTAGGTTATAATTACTTAACTCAACTACCCGGATCAGTGGGCAACTTAACTCAATTGAAAGTATTAGAGGTACATAACAATGACTTGTTCAGGTTACCCTCAACAATAGGGAAACTCACCTCACTAATAAAGCTTAACCTTAGCTACAATCAACTAAGTGAGTTATCTAAAATGACAGAAAACCTCGTAAACTTACAACAGTTGAATTTACAACACAACCAACTATCCCAGCTTCCTATGGCTATTGGGCAGTTAACTGCTTTACAAAAACTAGTATTAAGCGGAAACAACATGAATGTATTGCCTGCTAACATAGAACAATTAACTAGTCTTAAACATTTGAGTCTGGGGGGCAACACATTGGAACAGTTGCCACCAACAATTTGCAAATTAAAAAGTCTGACAGAACTATTTTTAGACTACAACTATTTGCAACAATTACCTATAGAAATCAAATATCTCAAGCATTTACAAAAGCTTGAGTTAAGCTATAATGAGTTGAAGGAGTTACCTGCAGAAATTGGACAGTTAACCCAACTCAAACAGTTGAATTTAGGGCAAAATTTATTAACTAAACTTCCACCAGAAATTGGGCAACTCAACTGTTTAGAAAACTTGTGGGTATACCAAAATAAGTTAACAAACATACCACCTACTGTAGGTCAGCTTACTGCTTTACAAAGGTTTATGCTAAGCAATAACCAGTTGACAAGTTTGCCAATAGAAATAGGGCACTTAAGCCATTTGTCGACACTAAGTTTAGAGAACAACCAACTTGCTACCTTGCCATTAGAAATAAAGCAGTTAAGCAAACTAAAATCCTTGCAACTTACAGGTAACCCTATGGCACAAAGTGAGATTGAAAAAGCCAGGAAGCTTTTGCCTCATTGTGAGGTAAAGTTTTAGGTAAGGGCTTGTTTAAAATTCACCTAAAAGGCGTTTTACGCGATTTTTGCACTCATATATTGCTAAATTTAGCTTCGCAGAGCTCGGCAGAGCATAGCTCTAGCCATCGGTTCTTCAAAATTTAACGCATCTGAGCACAAAACTCATCGAAAATCACACTAAACGCGAAAATTTAAACAAGCTCTAATACAAATAGATTCCTTTGAACAGGTTAAAACTTGATGCCTAACAATGTAATGTCATCGCGTTGGTCGGCATCACGTTGGTGAGCTTTGAGGGCTTCTTTCAATGCCTCTGCCTGCTGTTTTAGGGGCAAGCGGCTATTGTCTTTGATCAACTCTTTGAGCTGGGGGGTTCCAAAGTTTTTTCGTTCGGGGTTGGGGGTATCTATAAAACCATCACTGCTCAAATACAATATGTCTCCTTTTGCCAAACGAATGGTTTTGGTTTTAAAATTCTTCTGCATTTGCCTTTGCCAACCACCAATTGAGGCAGCATTGCCTCTTATTTCGTATAATGCTCCGTTGGTGATATAAAATAGTGGGCGCTTGGCTCCGGCAAACTTTACTTCGTATTCGCCATTGGGCAAAGCCTCTACCCTACACAAACAAACATCCATTCCTTCATCGTTGTTGGTTTCGGCTTGTTTCAAACTGTTATGAATTTCTACGTGCAGCGTCTGTAAAACCTCGGCAGGATCCAGTATATGGTTTTCATTAACAATTTGGTTCAGGTACGCAAAGCCAATCATGCTCATAAAAGCACCTGGCACTCCGTGTCCGGTACAATCTACCACTGCAATAAAGGTATACTTTGCATTTTCGCCTGCTTGTTCTTCTGACAAGTTGTACCCTGACAAAGGGTCAAAAGGTATAGCCGAAGGTGCACTATATTTCAATGTTTTTTGTTGCCCTCTCTCGTGCTTGTCGTCAATATTTACATCGCTCAACCAATAAAAATCACCTGAAACAATGTCTTTGGGTTTATAAAAAACAAAATGTTCACTAAAATTGGCTTCCAGCTTGTCTTCTAAGGGTAAAATGGCTTTTTGAATAGCTTTGGCAGACCGGATACTATCGGTTATTTTTTTATTGTGGTGCACCAATAACTTATTCTTATCTTCAATAGTATCGCGTTGATTTTCCAGCTCTTCGGCAATATACTTCAGGGCACCAGTTTGCTTTTCGAGCTGCCCTCTTTGCTCCGAAATTTCTTTATTCTTTTGTTTGAGTATTTCTGCGGTTTGTTTTTTAATGTGAAAACGATAGTAAAAAGTAAGGGCAATAACAATAGCAATGATAAACCCGGCAATGAGGTAATTGCGCATGCTGTTGTGGGCAATTATCTCGTTTTTCTGACGACGCAATTCCAAAAACTGTAACTCTTTTTCTTTGTTGAGCAATGCCATTTCCTGTTGATTGGGGTTGTTCTGATTTGACAGTTTCCAGAAAATATCTTGCTCATTGGTACCCAAATACTTTCTAATCACCTTGTTGATGAAGGGTTTGAAAGAAGGATCGTTGAAAAACACCTGCACAGGTTCGTCCCAATCGCTCGTTTTAGGAAAAAACACCCCACGTCCAACTTTTTTTATTTGAAAAAGCTTTTGCCGATTCATCAAAAAACCGCCTTGCCTGAAAGCCAGGTAACGGGCTACTTGAGTATAAGCCATAATATTGGGCTCATTATTCATTCGCTTTTTTATCTCCTTGGTTTCTTTTACATACTCTATTCTAAGGTTTGGCAGTAGTGTTTCCTTGAGTTTTTTCATGTTGTACTCATAGGTGGTATTTCGTATTACAAGCGCTACCATCCCGTTAAAACGACGCACAAACTCAGCTGAGTCTTTCACTATGGGTACGTTTTGGCTATTGATAATAATTTCAGTATCGGGCATATAAGGTGGGCTGCACTTGAGTTGTCGAAGACGACGTGGGGTAATAGACATAGACGAAACAGCAAAACTCCCATTGGGGGCAACCAAAATGGAATCAAACAACGGGGCAAAACTTTCAAAATACCGGTATTCAACTTTTAATTTTACCCCATAATTTTTCTCGGTAAACCTCACAAACTCTTGCATGAGTTCGTACTCTATGCCTTCCATTTTGCCTGCGCTGTTTTTGACAATAAAATGGGTGATTGGGTTATAATAAATCACTATTTTCCCTTGACCACTTAGCTTTACATCTTGCCAACTGGTAGACACCTGGGCACACAGTGTGTTGGGCAAATGCAACAAACTACCTACCAGGCACATTAAAAAAAACAGTGTGTACTTTTTATACATATTCTATTATTCAGCTAAATCGCTTCAAACTTTAAAACCCATCAATAATACATCGTCGGTTTGGGATTGTTTGTTACACCATTGATCAAACTCCTGGGTCACCTTTTCCTGTTGTTCTGTCATAGGCAAGTGACTAATGCTTAATAAAAAGTTGCGGAAGTTTTTACGCATATACTTTCGCCCTTCGGGACCGCCAAACTGATCTTGAAAGCCATCAGAAAACATGTAAAACACATCTCCTTTTTGTGTATCAATGGTGTGTAGTTCAAAACTCTTTTCTTTATTATATTGTTCACTCCCTATAGGGTATACTGACCCTTTGATGTTTTCGAGTACCCCATTTCTGATAAAATACAAAGGGTTTTTGGCGCCGGCAAAATAAAGCTTGTTTTGAGTTTCGTCCAGCATAATTACCGACATATCCATCCCATCATTTACTTGTCCTGCTCTCCCTCCTACTTTTGCTTCTCCTTTGGTACTCAAGCTTTTAATTATTCGCCTGTCAAGTTCTTTCAATATTTGATCGGGCATAGTAGTATGGCTAGAGTTTATAATATCATCAAGCAAGCTATTTCCCATCACAGTCATAAAGGCACCTGGCACTCCGTGTCCGGTACAATCAGCTGCAATCAAAATTTTAATGGTTGACAAAGATACTGCTGCGGGTATGATAGATTGGTCATCGTTAATCATTGCAGCGGTACGCTTTCTGGTGGTGGTATACCAATAAAAATCGCCCGAAACAATGTCTTTAGGTTTCAAAAATATAAAAGCCTCGTCAAAATTAGAAATAATTTGCTCCGGATTACCCAGAATAGCATTTTGAATCCGTTGTGCGTATTGTACACTATCAGTAATATGCTTGTAAGCCACTACCAATTCTTCAGTTCTGCCCTGAAGCACATCGCGTTGGGCAGCTATTTCTTCGTTAATGTTGGTTAACTCAGCATTTTGTTCTTTTACTAAAGTAGCTTGTTCTTCCAGCTCGCTGGTGCGTGCTTGTACCAACTGCTCAAGTTTTTCTTTTTGTTGTTCTAGTATTTCCTGTTTTTCGCGTTCTTGCGCTATGTTCTTTGCCGATAACTCCTGTACCACGTCCAGTTGATTGCGTAGGTTAACAGAGGTTTTGGCAATATCGCGGGCCAGGTAAATAGATACAGTACCTGTGACACTTAAAATTCCAAAGTTTACCATCAACGCAATAATATTTGACGAGATTAGTTGCCCAATGGCAGGAAACAAAAATGCCAGTGTGCCCAACGGGGTAAAAATAATAAGCCCTACTACCCCGGCAAAAATTATTTTTGCCCCCTTTTTTTTACGACGTATTGCCACTATGGTGACTCTCAATGCTTCAATGCCACAAATCAATTGATATACCCACAACACTGTAGCCGACCAAGCAAAAAACATGACGGCTGCATTGACCAAGGCAAACACCAGAAACATAAATGAATGCCGAGGTACTTTGTTGTTAAACAAGGTGTACAGAAACTTAAGAAAAAATAAGGGAATAGTAATAGATAAAAGGTAAGAAGTAATGTTGAGCCAAATGATATTATCTACACTATGGGTATGCTGGTGCAAATAGCTTATATAAAAAGTAAAAGCAAAGTCAAGGGTGGCCAAGGCATAATACAGGTTGGCACGCTGTACAGGGTAAAAAATAAAGATAAATAAGTGCAGTAAACCTAAAGCAAACAAGATTCCTGAGCGTCCTATGCTTATCAAGGCATCAAACACCCTGGCATCTATCACATCTTTGATGCTTTGGTCGAGTGGGGCAATGTACAAATGAAAACCCGCAGTTCGTGCCCACCGGTTGAGGTTGCGGTGTAGCCTGAGCGCGTTCGAACTAGAGTACCTCACTGCTAATACTTGCCTTGCCTGGGTACCCAAACGCATTTTTACGGGCTCGCCAAAGGGGTTATACTTTACTTCAGTATCAGTGTTGATGCTCACTACCCCGTATTTATGCACCAGTTTACCATTGAGGTATACTTCAGAAGCGCCCCGTTGGTGCATCAACAAAGCAACGGTTTTGCCCCGCAAAGACTCCTCTATATCTAAGTGAATTCTGAACCAACCAATGCCTTCAAAGGTACCTTTTTTGATACGCTTAAGCCACAAACGAGGGTCAAGGTTTTGCCAGTTTTTGTCGTCATACCCTGGTTTTGCCCACACCGGATTGTCTCCCTTATGATACAACCACTCTCCCTGTAGCTTTTGTTTTTCTTCTACAGTAAACGCTTTTACTTTCTGTACCCGCTTTTGGGCTTGAACCGATGCCCCTCCCCACCAAAAACAAATAGAAATAATGAGCCCTATATACTTCAACATAATTTATTTGCTTACCAAAAATCATTCACAAATGCGATAGAGACAACTTGTTTTTTGTTAAAACGTCCTACAACACATCATCCTGAGCATTTATTAAGGAACATGTTCCTAACTAAAGAAGCTTAGAATAATGATCAATTAACCATCAATTTTGCCTGTGACTACTCTCCCTGATTCCATCTTAAAAATTAAATATACGAAAAACAGGCTTAAGCACGCAGTCTCTACAACTAGTTTAGGATTTTTTTAACCAATTTGCCCAAAATGCCCGCAATGAAAGCCCTCAAATATTGGCGCATTTTTTTATATTTGATACTACTTACAATATATTTGACCTTGCTATGCACTATTCTGAGTTTGGGTTTAATAAACTAAGTACCAAGGCAGAATCAAATATACCTAATGAGTAGGGTAAAGATCGTCACAAGTTCACCTCTAAAAAAACGTTACCCAGCATTGGTCTTAGTGAAACGAAACCAACACCCTAAACACCTTACCCAAGTGGTTTGCTGTTTTTAGGGTAAGCATTGCTCAGGTCACCCTTCGGTAAGACCTTCACAGGAAATGTGAGATCAAGAGTTATCCTTACTTATGGCTAATTACTTGCTGCTACTTATATCAAAACAAGTATTTATAATTATGAAGACCAACAGATTGAAGAATCAACAAGCCATTGCAGGGCAGGCACCAGGCACGCTTACCTACGTGGGTGCCGCCAAATCGAGCAAGGTTGACATTACCGTTATAGACTACGATGGAGTTGAGGTGTTTGAAGAAAAGGTGATAAGCGACGTAAGGAACTGTTATGATTATAAAGAAAAAGAAAGTGTAACCTGGCTCAATATAGACGGAATTCACGATGTGCGCATAGTAAAAACACTGGGCATGTATTTTAACTTGCACCCTCTGCTTATGGAAGACATAGTCAATACTCACCAGCGCCCAAAAGTTGAGTTTTACGAAGACAACATTTTTGTGGTAATGAAAATGTTAACGTATAAAAAAGCCATCAAAAAAGTAGAAGTAGAACAAGTAAGCCTCATTTTGGGCAAAAACTATGTATTGTCTTTTCAAGAAGACATAGAGGGCGATGCATTTGAAAATATCAGAGAGCGCCTCCGAAAAAAGCCCAATGGCAAAGTCCGAAACTCTGACTCTGCCTACTTGTTTTACCTATTGATGGATGCTATTATTGACAACTACATGGTAGTAGTAGAAGGGGTCTCAGAAGAGCTTGAGCAACTTGAAGACAAGATTATCCACGAGTCAGCCGGTGACCCTACCAAGGCCTTGCACAAGTTTAAGCGGCAACTCACTTTTGTAAGAAAAAACACCCGCCCAGTGCGCGAAATTATCAACAACATCATCAGAGAAGAAGACGACGCCGGAAAGTTTCTAAAATCTGTTCACCTATATATCAGAGACTTATACGACCACACCATTCAGGTAATTGACAATACCGACTCTCTGGTAGACATGAACAGCAATTTGTTAGACACTTACTTATCAATGTTGAGCAACAAAACCAATGATGTAATGAAGGTGTTGACGATTTTTTCTACCATATTTATGCCGCTTACTTTTATTGTGGGGGTGTATGGGATGAATTTTGACGAAATGCCCGAAGTACATACCAAATATGGTTATTACATTATTTGGATAGTAATGATTAGTACAGCCAGTATTTTATTCTACTATTTTCGACGCAAGCGTTGGTTGTAACTCTCCTGCTTTACAAACAACCTGCCCTGGTCTCGCCTTTGGTCATTCACGGCGTCTTCACCATAATATCCCCCTCCCTTCTATAGCACGATTAGACCAATGTTAGGTTGGGCAATAATTGACTAGTGCATCAGGGACTAAGTTACTCACATATTATTTGGCGACTTTTGCCCCCTGACTTCCTCGTAAAAAAGTTAGATAGCTATGGCTATCCGCCATTTTCACGACTCGTCAGAAAACAAAATTCATCCAAATTAATACGCAACTTATTTAATCCCTAATGCACTAGTCACATCTTTTAATTTTCTGGGCTATTTTGTGATGATGTAAGTAGCGACAAAGTGTAAAGACCGTTGTCTAAATGTTGTACATCTCGTAGCCTGGAGTTATAGACTTTTATGACAATGAGCGACCTATTTTTGAGGCAAGAAAGAATAGACAATATGTGGAGTATAAAATAAGGAAAGGCATAAAAAAAAAGATGCCTGGAGGAAGCGGCGTTGCCAGCTTTGCCCTCCAAGATCTTTCAACCAGCTATGGAAAGAAAGATTGAGTTGACTAATAATCTTTATCAACCAGCCCTAAAGATTATCCTCTAATCATTTCTTACGAAACAAATATAGGGGTTCACTTCTTGATTGGCTACTACAATTAGATAAAGGGTTGAAAAATATCGGTCAATGCGTTGATCTATTCGATAAACTGTATAAAACCATAGGTGAATGTCTTGCCTTTGCCCTCTCTCCTATTTTCGTTTCTTGCGCGAGTTGCGTTTGCCCCCTTTGTTCTTTGCGTTATCTTTTTTAGGAAAATCTTTCGTTTTTTTCTTTTTATCGTGAAATGCCCCTTTATAGTCAGGGTCTTCTTTGCGTTTTTGCCGATCTATTTCTCTGGCAATCACTTGTGCTTCGTCGAAGGGCGTTTTGGGAATTTCTACGGCTGCCGGAATAGGTTCCACTGGCACTTGCAGGCGTATAATTTGCTCGATTTTTTTCATATGGTACACATCTGCCTCAGTAATAAAACTAATGGCTTTGCCCGACTGCATAGCGCGTCCGGTGCGCCCAATGCGGTGTACATAATCTTCGTAAATCAATGGAATGTCAAAGTTAATCACGTGGCTCACCAGGGTAACATCAATGCCCCGTGCCACTACATCGGTACCCACCAAAATACGAATATCACCACTTTTGAAGGCGTTCATTGAGTTAATGCGGGTATTTTGCCCTTTGTTGGCGTGAATGACCCTTACCTGATCTTCTGAAAACTTGCGGGCAAGAAACTTATATACCGAATCAGCATTTTTGCGGGTACGGGTAAAAATCATTACTCGCTTGAAAGTCTCCTCGTCGGCAAGAAAGTGGTACAGTAAATTAATTTTAGTTTTGATATTGGGCGTTTCGAACAATACCTGTTCTACAGTTTCGGCGGTGGTAGCCTGGGGGGTTACCTCTACAAATTCGGGGAACTCAAGAAAATCTTCTGAAAGCTTTTGTACCTTTTCGGGCATAGTAGCCGAAAAAAGCAGATTTTGGCGCTTTACAGGTATAATCTCAAGTATACGATTGATCTGCGGCATAAAACCCATATCCATCATTTTATCTGCCTCATCCATTACCAGGGTATTGATGTCCTTCAGTACCAACTCTTCGCGGCTATATAAGTCGAGCAGGCGCCCTGGAGTGGCAATGACAATGTCTACTCCCGCCTGAATAGTTTCTATTTGGGTTTTGGGTCCCAACCCTCCATATACACAGGTAAACCTAATGTCAGTATGTTGGCTATAAGTTTCTACTGCTTTCTCTATCTGAATTGCCAGCTCACGGGTGGGTGCCAAAATCAAGGCACGAGGATGCATGCCCTGGGCATATTTTATTCTCATAAGTATAGGCAGCACAAAAGCAGCTGTTTTACCTGTACCAGTCTGGGCTACTCCCATTACATCGTGCCCGGCAAGCACCAAGGGGATGGCTTTCTCCTGAATAGGGGTGGGATTTTCATAACCTGAATCGGTGATTGCCTGAAGTATTTGTTTATTTAACTTAAAGTCTTCAAAAGTTGCCATAATCATAGGAAGTGGGGTTGTCAAAAGTTTGCAAAATTAACCAATATATATGGTAACTAACAGGCAAAGAATAACTTTTCGCTGATTGAGCCATAAGAGCTTGTTTAAAAATCATTAATCAGGTCCCCGAATCAAGTTCGGGACTGTGAGCTTTTACGTGCCTTTCCTGATTATATATTGTCAAACCGAACCTACAGCTGCGCTGTGGTGAGCTCAACAAAGTTAATTTAGCTAAAGCAGAGCTCACCGTAGCAAAGCTACAGGTTCGGTTATCAGCAATAGCGCTGCTATTTAGCTTCGCAGAGCTCGGCAGAGCATAGCTCTAGCCATCGGTTCTTCAAAATTAGTTTAAATGCTAATTTTCAAAGGTGAAACAGAGCTCGCTAAAGCTCGGTTTGACGCATCTAATCTAAAAACTCATCATAAAATCTCCTATAAACGACCGCTTTAAACAAGCTCTAAAACCGCATTCGTTGCTTGTTTGAGACCCAATAACAAAAGGTGCACATTTAATTAAATGTACACCTTTTGAATTCTGAAAAATGCTTTATGACCACTAAAATGCCTGGATAATACTCAGGTAAAGTGGCATTCCCAGCGTAATATTCAGCGGGAAAGTAATGGCCAGCGCCATGGGTATATACAACCCCGGATTGGCTTTAGGAGCAGCTAACTTCATGGCCGCAGGTACCGCTATATAAGAAGCACTGGCTGCTAAAATAGCAAATAAAAACTGGTTACCGTGGCTTTGGGTCACTACCTTACTTACAATGGCTACTGTGCACCCGTTGAAAATAGGCATAATCAATGCAAATAATAGTGGCAACCAACCTTGGTCTAAAAAAGAAGAAAGTTTTTTACCACTGGTGATTCCCATATCTAACAAAAATACCGCAAGAAAACCCTTGAAAATATCGGTAGTAAAAGGCTTGATACCCTCTGCCTGCTTTTCGCTTGCCAAAAATCCAATGATCAAACTACCTATAATGAGCAATACACTGCCGTTGGTAACTGCGTGTCGCAATACTTGTTTAAAGGAGGTTTCGTTATCGCTGTTACGCTTGCGAAACAAACGCATGAGCAATACCCCAATAATAATAGAAGGCGCTTCCATCAATGCCATTACAGCCACCATTTGTCCACCAAACTCCATGCCTTGGGTTTCGAGAAATGAAATGGCCGTAACAAAAGTAACGGCACTTACCGAACCATAAGCAGCTGCTATAGCTCCAGCATTGTCTACGCCTATGCGCTTACGCAAAATAAAGAATGAGTAAATGGGCACTACCAGTGCCAGTAACACCCCAAAGAGTAAAGAAAAGAGTATTTCGCCATTGAGCGGACTATGCGACAGCTCTTGCCCTCCCTTGAAACCAATAGAAAACAGCAGGTACAAGGAGATAAATTTAGACGAGTTTGCCGGAATCTCCAGGTCACTCTTTAGTTTTACTGCTATAATTCCAAGAAAGAAAAACAAAAGTGCTGGATTAGTCAAATTGTCAATCAGCAAGCTAAGATCCATTGAATTAACTTTTTAGTTATAAAATATATGAACAATTAATCAGTTTCCGTCATGCGATCATCTTTGTAAAACCCAGTGTTACCCGCAAAAACAGGCAATCTCACTTGTAAGGTAAATTACTTATGAAATTGCCTGTTTTTGTTTAGCCCATGGCTTTGTAAGAATAGTAAAAAAATCACTATTTATATTTAAAGACCGGATCTAAATGGTCGGTTGTGTTTACAGTATGGTTTAAGTTTTGAAGCTTGCCATTTTCTATATTAAACACCCAGCCATGAATGTAAGGAAACTCCCCTTGTTTCCACTCCTCTTGTATAAAAGAGAGCTTTGATACATTATTGACTTGCTCTTTTACATTCAGTTCAATAAAGCGATGTTCCCGTTCTACCAAGTCTTCGATGGCTTCAAGCTCTTGTTGGTGTATTTGGTATACATTTTTAATGTGTACAATCCAATTATCCAACAAACCATAAGAATCATTGCTCATGGCTGCTTTTACTCCTCCACATCCGTAATGCCCACAAATAATAATGTGTTTTACGTGAAGTGCTTTTACTGCATAGTTTACCACGCTTAGTAAATTATAGTCTGTATGCACTACCATATTTGCCACATTGCGTTGTACAAAAATAGACCCTGGCAGTGAGTTAGTAATCTCTTCGGCAGGGACGCGGCTATCTGCACAACCAATCCATAAAAACTGGGGGTGTTGCCCCTCTGCCATACTGTCGAACAAATCGGGAGTAGACTCTGTCGTACTTTTTACCCAAATTTCGTTTCCTTTCAATAATTCATTAAAGGTATTCGCCATATTGTGAGATGGTTTAAATTTTTGTGAAAATTGACTATAAACACTCTGTCATGAAAGACTATAGTTCATATATAGCATTTTTTTTCTCTAAAAATTAGTCACTCAAAGGGAAACCTTCAAAATTGAGAGTAAAATTATTGCGGTGCAAGTATATTGCTTTTTGCTTTAAAAGTAAAACTATCATTATTGATTTTATTACTCTCTCACCTGTTCAACACCGAATAATTTAGCCAAATTACCCCCTTTCGCTTGGTATTATCTACTGTTTTTTATCCAAAACACTTTTTTTTATCCATCACTATTACCTGAAATAGGTATATAATATTGTAGGTACTTTTTTAATATGCCTAATTTAAAACAATAGAACTATGACAAAGAAAAGACGTTTGCTCAAAACCCGGTTGCTGTCTGGCTACCTACTATTCGCCTTATGGTTGTCATCTGCCTTTAAGGTACTGGTAATTATCCTGATGGCTTGGTCTCTTCTAGTAGTTAGTTATTTTGGCTTTAGTAGCGAAATAGCGATCACACCAGATACTAAAGAGATAGAAAAGAAGTACTCTGATGAAGGGATTATGTTTTCCTTGTTTTTTACAATGCACCTGGCAGTTTTAATAACGCTATGGATTTATCGCATCTACAAAAACCTGCGTACGCAGGGGATAAGCACTAAATATTCGCCAAAGTGGGCTACTTTCTCTTTTTTTATATTGGGAGTTAACTTTTTTGTCCCTTATCGAGTTATGCAGGAAATTTGGGTAAAAACCCAACACATAGGATTAGCAAAGGAAAAAGTGGATTACATACCTCGTAGTAGTACTTTAGTAGTAGTTTGGGGAGTTACATGGGTGTTGTATGTCATCATATTAACTGCTGCTTGTGTACCACCTATGTTTGGCATAAAATACCAGTTTGGTTTTGGCGCCCTCTTTATTATACCAGTTATGATCAATAATATATTCATACTTTCAACAACCCTAGATATTACTTTGTTGGCATTTATTACCCAAATAAGGAGATTTGAAAAAAAAGCGATGCAACGTATCAAAGCATTGGAAGCCCAACAACAAGATCAAGCGTAAAAACTAACGTTGCCAGCGGTTTTGGTAGAGTACTACTACTGCAGCAATGGCACCTACCAACAAAGAAAACAGCACTTGGGTAAGATGGATGACAGTGGCCAAGGTGAGTGCTGGGGTGGCAGCAATCAAGAAAGGAGATAAACTCAAACCTTTGGTCACCAGAAAGTGGTAGGCACCCATGCCCCCACCTTGTATGGGCACCGACTTGCCTATACTACCCAATACCAACAAAAACAAGCCTCCCTGGATACCCAATGATTGGGTGGCAGGCATAGAAAAAAACCAGCAATAGGTCATCAGAAAGTAACAAAACCAAATAAATAGGGTGTGCCCCAAAAACGCCCAGGGACGACGCATATAGCGAATACTCATCAAACCTTTGAGCACTTCTACCATAAACTTGCGTATTTTCAAAAACCAGCGCCGCTTAATAAGCACCCGCCACAACAGCCCCAATAAAAGTAAAAAACACCCCCCGGCGGCTGCTAATATGTATAGCACATTTTGTTTTTGTCGCAATGACTGTTCAAGCGGAGCAAAAATATATTGCCGAAGAAAATCTGCGGCAATGTCGAACTGGAAAAAAAAAGTGAATACAACCAATAGAAACAAACAAAAAACATCTATAGCACGCTCCGCCACTACTGTACCCACGGTGGCTTCGAACCCAATATTTTCGCTGCGCCGTACTGCCACACACCTCGACACCTCGCCCAAACGAGGCACGCCCAGATTAACAAAGTAACCAAACATAAGCGCCCACCATACATTCACCACCGATACAGGCTTGTTTTGGTCTATTTTGAGCGGATCAAGCAGCAATTTCCAACGCATTGCCCGGCTCGCCTGCCCCAATAACGACACCCCCAACACTGGTATGCTCCAGCTATAGTTTACCTTGCGCAGCTCTTGGGCAATCAGTGTAAAGTTTTGCTCCTTAAATGCCAACCAAAGCAAGGCAACCCCTAACACCAGGAAGAAAATATTGAAGAGTGTTTTTTTCATTCGGCAAATAATTGGAGATTTAGCGTACAATAGTCCATAGTATTTAGTCGATAGCTGATTCGAGTAAATGTTTACCTTGTTAAATGCTGTAAACCAGTATTTTATATTAAGATTGCTTACTCAATTTATTTTTAAAAGTGTGTCGGTTTTACACCCAAACACCCAATTAAATAGTTTTTAAATTCGTAAATAACTGAGAACCAGCAAACAACTTTGACTAAAATCACTGCGGAGTATTGGCGTACTCACAGGCTTTTAAAGATTTTCTGTACCTTTAGAAGGGCTTCTACCAATTGATCTACCTCAGCCAAAGTGTTATATACCCCAAAAGATGCCCTTGCTGTACCTGGCACGCCCAAGCGACGCATCAATGGCATAGTACAATGGTGTCCGGCACGAATGGCCACCCCCGACTCGTTCAAAATAGTGCCTATGTCGTGAGGATGTACCTCATCGAGCAAAAAAGAAATAATACTACTTTTTTCCGAAGCAGTCCCTACGATTTTTACACCATCGATTGCGCTGAGTTTTTGGGTAGCATACTCCAGCAATTGCTTCAGGTGTGCATCTATATTAGGTAAACCCAAAGTTTGAATATAGTCTATAGCAACACCCAGCGCAATGGCTCCGGCAATATTGGGGGTGCCTGCTTCAAATTTCTGAGGAATTCGATTGAAAGTACTTTGTTCATAAGTTACTGTTTGAATCATTTCGCCCCCATATTGGTAAGGCAACATGGCCTCAAGATGCACAGCCTTGCCATACAACACCCCTATGCCAGTGGGGGCGTACATTTTATGCCCCGAAAACACAAAAAAATCACAGTTCAACGCTTGTACATTGATCGCTCGATGCGACACACTTTGTGCCCCATCAATCAACACTGGTATTTGCTGTTTTTTTGCCAAAGCGGTCATTTCATCTATAGGGTTTACAGTGCCCAAGGTATTGGAAATATGCACCAACGCCACCATTTTAGTTTTTTCGGTCAGCATTTGGGCATATTCGTCCAGCAATACCTCTCCCTTATCGTTGATGGGTGCAATGCGTAAGCGTGCCCCGCACTGCTTACACAGTACTTGCCAGGGTACCAGGTTTGAGTGATGCTCCATTGCCGACACTACCACCTCGTCGTTTGGCCGTAGCCGAGGTGCCAAAAAAGCCTGCATCACCAGGTTTATACTTTCGGTAGTACCACGGGTAAAAACTACCTCGTGAGCATTTGCAGCATGGAGCAAGTTTTTTACTTTGGTTCGGGCAATTTCGTAGTTTTGGGTGGCTTGTTGGGCAAGGTCATAAATGCCCCGGTGAATATTGGCATTGCCTGTCTCATAAAACGTATTGATACTGTTGATTACTGACACAGGTTTTTGGGTGGTGGCAGCATTGTCGAGGTAAGCCAGTGGTACTTTTTTTTGTGCTCCCTGACTAATCAAGGGAAAATCGGCGCGTACCTTTTGGATATTTATCATGGTGTATGGCAGACTATGTTTTTGTTTGGCACTTTGGGCATAGGTAAGCTATTTTTGGCTGTTTACCAAAAAAGTGATGTTGTATCACATTATGCCTCTACATCAGCCCTTACCCCTATTACCAGAATATCGTCAATTTGTTCGTGATTACCAGGTCCGCCCGGAGCAGATACTTGCATCCATTCGTTGAGGGCACGGTTCAACACACGTTTTTGTTCGGGCATAGCATAAGCAGAAGTCTCAAGCAACAATTCGCGAAAGCGTTTTTTCATAAACTTTTTGCCCTCTTCTCCTCCAAACTGACTCTGAAAACCATCTGAATACATATAAAAAGTAGTAGGGACAGATATATCGATGGCGTGGGTGGTAAACTCAATGCCATCATTGTCTTGTCGATGCCCATTGATGCTGTACACGTCTCCTTTTATTTCGTTTATTTCGCCATTCTGTACTACTATCAAAGGGTTTTTGGCTCCGGCAAAATACAGTATTTGCTTTTCCTGGTCGATGACACACAAAGACATATCCATTCCTTCGCGCAACATCGTATTTTCGCTCTTAAGTATTTGCCTCAGTATACCATCCAAACAAAACAAGATCAAATCGGGGGTATGTATTTTACTTTGTACAATAATGTGGCTCAAAGCCTGCACCCCCAACATAGTCATAAAGGCACCTGGCACCCCGTGTCCGGTACAGTCAGCTGCTACCAGAAAAACCCGGTTTCTATCTTTTTCGCACCAATAAAAATCGCCTGACACCACATTGCAAGGGCGAAATAAAACAAAATGTTCAGGCAGGTATTTTTGCATTACACTGTCAAGTGGCAAAGTAGCTTGTTGTATTCTTTGTGCATACCTTATGCTCTCCATTATATCGTGGTTTTTTCGGTCGAGTTGTTGGTATACCTGGGCATTGTCTACAGCAATGGCTACGTAGAGAGACAAGTTTTTGAGTAAGTCGAGATGATAATCACTATAGGCATTTTTGTTATAACTGTGTACTGCAATGACTCCTATAGTTTTTTGTTGTATAATCAAAGGAATATACATGACCGACTGGGGCAATTCTACCATCAGGTAGTTTTGCAAACGGTCTTTTTCTGTATCAATGTCTGCTATATACTTTTGGTACTCCTGCAGCACATTCCCCATCTTTATTGGTTGGCTGTTTTCTACACACCATACTACCAACTGGTTTTTGTTGGTAGTGTTCACTGGGTAGCGTTGGTTACGCTTGCCGTGTACAATGGTCAGTTTAAAAATAATGCGGTCGTTGTGAGGCTCATACAACCCAATGCCAAAGTTGGTCACATCCATTAATTCATTGATATGACGATAGATAGCAGTAAGCACCTCGTCAAGATCGAGCGAAGCAGTAATTTCTTGCCCTATATCGGTGAGCAACTGGATGCTCTGATAGGCTTGCTCTAAGTAGTTGTGTTGAGTTTGCAGCTCCTCTTGTTGTTGTTTGACCGCCTGATTTGCCTCACTTAGCTTTTGGTTATTACTGCGTTGTTTGTTGTAATAAAACACTAAAAAACCAATGATCAATGTAGCCAGTAACCCGCCAAAAGTAAAGTTATAAAACATCTGTGTTTTTTCCTGGGCAGCTTGTGCCAGCTTTTGTTTTTGGGCTTGTGCCATTTGTAGCGAGTCGGCTCTTTTTTCCAGCGTGTGCTTGTACTCCAGCTGCGCCATTTTTTTTATATTGTCAGAGTTAAACAAGCTGTCGGTCATTTTCTTAAACAGCACCAGGTTTTTGTAGGCAAGCCAAGGTTTTTGAGTTGCTTCGTAAGTTTTGGCAAGGTACTCTGCCCCATCTTTTACAATGCGTGGGTTGCCCAGTTGAGTAGCCAATGCTACCCCTTTTGTCAAACAAGCCTCTGCCTGAGCATATTCTTGCGCTATATAATGACCAACGCCCAGGTCTATCCATACTTCCGCTGACCTTCCCTGTTGCCCTATTTGTTGTTGTAAGGCAAGCGCCTTTTCAAAATATTTTTGTGCTTTTTCGGGTTGCTGTTGCTTTAGGGCAAGCCTGCCCAAGTACAGAAAACCATTAGCCACGCCGCTTTGGTGCCCTATTTGTCGGTTTACTTTCAGTGCTTTTTCAAAAAAATGAAGCGCTTTGTCATACTTGCCTTCGTATTGAAAGATCAACCCTTTGTTGTTATAATTGCCGGCAATGGCTCTTTTGTCTCCCGTATGGGTATTTATTCTCAGGGCTTTTTCAAAAAACTCCAGTGCCTTGCTGTCGTTTCCTCTGCTACGATAAATCAACCCAATGTTGTTGTAGTTGAGCGCCATTATTCGTTGGTTTTCGGTTTGGAGGCTGATTCTCAACGACCTCTGAAAAAACTCTAAAGCAGTGGGGTAATTCCCTTGTTGTTGATGTACTTCTCCTGTATTGTTTAGGGCCAGCGCCATCCCCCTTTTTTCTCCTATTTGGCTGTTCATCTCATAAGACTTACCCAAAAACTCCAGCGCTTTAGGGTACTTACCTTTCCGGCGATAAATTTCTCCCATGTTGTTGTAGGTAGCTGCCATTCCTTTTTTATCTCCTACCTTTGTCTTGGCATCCAGCGATTTCTGAAACCATTGCAACGTTTGCGCATAGTTTCCCTGATAGAAATACACTCCCCCTAAACCATTGTAGGCATCTCCTATTCCCTTGTAATAATTGTTGGTGCGCGCTATTTTCAAGCCTTGCTTATAAAGTTGAGCAGCGGCCTCATAATGGCCTTTTTGCATACTAATCCACCCTAAGTGATAATAGGCATCGGCTATGCCCTCAGGGTAAGGTATTTTCTCTGCCAACTGAATGGCTTCGTTGGTGTAATAAGCCACCAAGGTAGAGTCAGCGCTGCGGTATTGGTAGGCAATCAGGTTATAAGTATTGACCCTTTCTTTTTGAGAAATATTTTTCTTGAGTGCTTTCTGCAAAGAATCAACTTTTAGACTATTTTGCGCCCACCCACAAGGCAGTGCCCATAAAAGCATGTGTACAACAATACATAGTCTAAATATACTCATTCAATGATTGAAAATTGGTTGGTTTCAAGTTAATCAATTTGACTTGAAATTCTAAATATTTTTATTTTTGCATCATTTACCCATCAAGTAGTAAGGCCTTAGACACTTGAACAACAAGCATATAAACCTGGCAAACTACCTACTATACAGTTTGCTTTTGTTGGGCTGCAGTACTATTAATAACCAAAAAATGGGCGATTTGTTCCTATGGGTACGCATCTTACTTATGCAACCTGTCATTTGGCCAGGGGGCAATAAAAAAAGCCCTTGTGTCAACAACACAAAGGCTTCGATGTTATGAATAATAATAGTTAGTAATAAGCTTTCACTTTACCCAATATTTATTTCACGGGCTGGCTTGGGCTTGGCCTCTTCTTTTTGGGGCAAGTGAATGTTCAAAATTCCGTTTTCGTATTTGGCATTTACTTTTTGTGTGTCTACACTTTCGGGCAAGGTAAAACTTCTTTTGAACGAACCATACCCAAACTCTTTACGCGTATATTTCGCGGTATCTTCGGCATTGGTTTCTTTGGCTACTGCTGCTTTTACAGTAAGCAATTGCTTGTCTATATCTACCTTCAGGTCTTCTTTAGTCAAACCTGGGGCGGCTACCTCTATCAGATAGTCTCCGTTGAGTTCGCTGATGTTAACCAATGGACTGTTTTTTACAGTATCGGTGCCCACTACTTTGTTGATGTCGCGGTTAAAAAAGTGATTATAAGCGTGACTGTACAATGGTTTCGTATAAAATTTTACTAGTGACATAATTTTTTTTGTTTTAAGGAACGGAAAAAAAATAACCCCCGAATCAAGTTCGGGGCTGTAAGTTTTCAGTTTGGAGGTGCTCTTTCACCCTGATACTTCGTTACTTTTTTTAGCCGTAGCTATGGCTACGCCTGCAAAAAGTGCCTCGTCTCAGAATAAAATCCCTACCTCAAAATCGGTAATTTATTTTTTCACCATTCCTAAGTTTTAAAATATTGTTGCGTAAAAATTTCTAAATCAAAATCGGTTAGCCATGGATCAAACTGAATACCAATGCCAAAAAAAACGTTTTTCACGCCATTTTGTCTGCAAATAAATTTTAACGCACTCAAAAGCAAGACTTATTGTCATACAACAGATTTTTTACGCTTCCATATTGTCACTTCGAAGGTTTTTAAGGTTTCGGTTGGATGCTAATATGAGGTGTTTATATTTGTAGATAATAAGTAGTAAGCCATTAGCGGAGAGCATCAATGTAGTATTGGTGCAAAAGGTAAAAGTAAGTTGTTGACTATTCAACGCATCGCCTGCAACTGTAAGCTAAAGCTAATGTTGTATTACTATTGAAACAATCAAATTATAACACTTTATTAAATAATAACTATGGCACTTAGATTAGGTGACGAAGCGCCCAACTTTACGGCGCAGACTACAGAAGGAGAAATTAATTTTCATGAATGGATGGGGGATAACTGGGTGGTGTTTTTCTCGCACCCCGCCGATTTTACTCCAGTATGTACTACCGAGCTAGGCACGGTGGCCAAATACCGCGATAAGTTTGAGGCACGCAACGTAAAAACTCTAGCGTTGAGTGTTGACCCGCTGGACTCGCACAAAAGCTGGATTAATGACATCAACGAAACCCAAAATACCAATGTCGACTATCCGATAGTGGCTGACCCTGACAAGAGTATTGCTACGATGTATGACATGTTGCACCCCAATGCTTTGACCAACTTGACGGTAAGGTCGGTTTTTATCATTGGTCCAGACAAAAAGATAAAACTTACATTGACTTATCCGGCGTCTACAGGAAGAAATTTCGACGAGATTATCCGAGTGATAGATTCGCTACAGTTGACTGCCAACCACAGCGTGGCAACTCCTGCCAACTGGCGAGACGGCGAAGATGTGGTGGTATCGCCTGCTATTGCAACTGAAGATATTCCAGAACGATTCCCGAAAGGGCACACAGTCATCAAGTCTTATTTGCGCACTACGCCGCAGCCTAACAAGTAGGCGATGGTGTAACATTGTAACCCAAGTTTTTTTTAAGAGGCTGGCTCTTCATTCAGGAAGCCAGCCTTTTTCTTTGATACACATAAGTATAAAAAAGGTGCTACCCACAAAGCGTAACACCCTGAAATCACTTCTTACAGTTGAGGCGTTGCTCTAACGACTACAACCAACTCAAGCAATTTTCTTTATTCAACATTGTGTGGTGCCCGCCTTGAGCCTTGATTACCTCTACATTCTTATAGTAATCGTCCCAAGTATTTGCATCGAGCCAGGCTACACTTTCTTCTGCAATCACAAATTTGATCACATAGTCCCATTTAGGGGCATCATAGGCATAATCTACTGCTAAGGAGGTTTCTACCACTTCCCACATTTTGGTTAAAAATGCCGCATCCCCTCCTACTTTCAACTGCACAAACAAGGCAACCATTTTAGACTTCCAGCTTTCTGATAGATTGTTTTCTAATATAGCATCTACCTGGGTCAAAACAGTTGAATCGTTGATTCCAGCATTGCTTAGCATTACCTTACAAAACCTGCTCACCATCTCTTTGCTTAATGGCACTTGACTCTTTTCTTCCTGGCTGGGTAACAGTCCACAGTCCATCAATACAATGTTGTTGACTTCTAAAGCGGTCTCTTGCAGTTGGCGGAGCATTTCATACAGCACAGTACCACCATAACTATGGGCATACAAATTAATTTTACCCTGTGGGTGAATTTGCCGAATACACTCAATATTATGGGATGCCATTTCTTGCACCGTTTGGGCAGCCTCTCCTTGAACAAAGCCTTTCATTTGCAAACCATATACGGGTCCATCGGTCGCTAAACTCTCGGCTAACTCTAGGTAGCTATCACTCAAGCCAGGCATTCCGGGCACTATAAAAGTAGGAATACTAGGGCGCAAAGTAATCAAGTAAGGGCTGTTGCCTCGGTTATTTTTTTGGGCTGCCGTAGTTGTATCAAGCACGCCACTTTCCCTAATTTTTTGGACTACCCCGCGAATGGTCGGGTTTTTCATAAGATCAAGCACTTGAAGGTTGCTCCCCTTCCAACGTTGGTTCATTAAATGCACCAACTGTACCCCCAGTAACGAATGTCCTCCTATTTCAAAAAAGTTGTCGTCTACTCCTACCTGAGCCACTCCTAACTTACTCTGCCATAGCGCTATAAGCTCTTGGGCTACTTCGTCAAGTGTGCCCTCTGAAGCTACCTGAGTAGTAGCGCTATTTGCCAAAATATTTTTGGTTTCACTCAGCTTTTTTCGGTCTACTTTACCATTGACTGTCAGCGGAAACTTATCTACCAACTCAAAGTTCGCCGGAATCATATATTCGGGCAAACGCTCCTTGAGATGCACACTTAACGCCTCCGCTTTTACCTGCACTTTGAAAGTAACAAATGCCTTTAGCTGTTGGTTTTGATTGATTTTTTGAGCTACTACTACTGCCTGAAGTACTAAAGGGTGGGCACTCAACACCTGTTCTATTTCGCCCAACTCAACACGAAACCCTCTAATTTTTACCTGCTGATCTACCCTGCCCAAGCACACTAGCTGTCCTTCAGCATTCCATTGGGCTTTGTCGCCCGATTTGTACAAGCGTGTACCAGGGTTAAACGGATTATCAACAAATTTCTCTTGAGTCAATGCCTCATTTTTCCAATAGCCTCGTGTCACTCCATCTCCGGCAATGTACAACTCCCCTATTTCGCCCACGGGCAATTGCTCAAGCTGTTCGTTCAACACATACAACTGAGTATTTTGATAAGGTTGTCCAATCGGAATGTTGGGCAACTTGGTGGTAGCTTCGGTCATAGGATAATACGCCACCGAAATAGTGGTCTCGGTGGGGCCGTAGGTATTCATTACCGGCAAATTAGGGTTGTTTTCCCGCCATTGTTTATAATGCTCCATTTCAGCCTGTTCTCCCCCAATCAACACGGTGCGCAAGGTGGTATCCTGAAAACTCATCGAGGAAAGCGTATGCCAATAAGCTGTGGGGAAGTTTACCAATGTCACCTTATGTAGTTGCATCGTCTGCTTTACATACATCGGGTCAATAAATTTTTCGTCCTCCATCATTACCAAGGTAGCTCCGGCAATCAATGTAGGAAATACATCTTCGGCAAATACGTCAAAACTAATGCTGGCAAACTGAAGAAGTCTATCTTCGGGGGTAAAACCAAATTGACGAATGGTAGAAAAACTATGGTTGATCACTCCTTGGTGTGTCACCATTACCCCTTTGGGTTTTCCGGTAGATCCAGACGTATAGATCATGTATGCCAAACCATCTGCAGCTACTACCTGATGTGCATGTTCAACGGATGTACCCGTACCTTTTTCTAAACGATCGGTAAAAAACAGCTGACTATTCTGCACAGCAGCTACTTGTTTCAGGCGTTCCTCTAGGTGGCTACAAGTCACCAATAACTTCAAGTCTGCATTTTCCAGCATGTAATTCAGACGCTCGTCTGGGTGGGCGGCATCTAGTGGTACATAAGCCGCTCCTGCCTTTATAATTCCCATGACAGCCACTATCATGTCTAGCGAACGGGGTAAGCATACGCCTACCAAGGAGTCGGGAGTAGCACCTGCGGTCACCAATTGATGGGCTAATTGACCACTTAGTGCATCTAGTTCTTGGTAGGTGAGTTGCCCATCTGCCCCAACCACGGCAAGTTGCTCCGGATTTTTCTCCACATTTGCTTTAAACAAATTATGAATACATTCATCCTTGGGATAATCGGCACTGGTATCAGGCAACACAGGGTACTCCACATTTCTCACCCTTGTGGGCAATGCTGGAAACTTCCCGATTAATTGCGCGGGCTGACTAATAATTTCGTTGAGCAATTGTCCAAAATACTGTAAGTGATGTTGAATGGTTGCTGCATAAAAAAGGCTCTTTTTGTATTTGAAGTTGAGCTGTAAATGATCTCTCCAATCGTATACTTCCAAGCCATAGTTGTCACCTGCTTCCTGAAAGATGTCATAATTGGGCTCAATTTTTTGTATTTCATCTTCTAAAGCCAACCAACCATCAAATATATTTTGATAAGTATAAGAAATAGACAAAGGGTTAAGCCTGGCCTCTTCTACCCGGCGGCTTAGGTTAAGCCCTAGGCCTTCTACCACTTTGGCAAAAGGATAAAACAAATAATCTAGCCCATCAATAAATTTGTCTCGCACTTGCTCAAGGTAGTTTTGAAACGGCTGATGGGGAGCTACTTGGGTATTGGTTACAATGATATTAATATAACAGCCCATGCTGTCCTCGTAGTTTTCTGAGGGACGCCCTTGTACTGGGGTAATCACTGCTAGATTGTCTTGTTGGCTTATTTTATGGATAAATACCTTAAAAATAGCCAGCAACATTGTAGAGAAGTTGACTCGGCGATCAGCTGCCAGTTGTTTCAATTGCTCAAGTTGTGTTCCCCGGATATAAAACTTTTCACAACCCGAACCTATGGCATCTTCGTGAGGCTTTACCTCATCATAGGGTAGGTTGATGCCTTTGGGCATATTTTGCAATTGGTTTACCCACCACTGTCTATCTTGTAAACCCTCTTGACTCTCTACATATTTTTGTTCCCACTTCACAAAATCAAAATAGGCAGTATCGGGGTTACTGGTGTCTACTTTGTCCCCTTTTTTAATCTGGTAGTATGCCTTCCAGTATTCTTGCATGAGCCATACCCCTGACATACCATCTATCACAATGTGGTGGACAATGAATAACACATGATGTTCTCCGGTGTGGGGGTTGGTCATCAAAAACAACCTGACCAAAGGAGGTTTGTCCAACTCAAAAGGATGTCGAAGCAACGACTTGCCCAAAGTCAATAAGTCTTGCCCTTCTTCCAGGGTCATGAGTTCTAAGTTGAGGCAATCGCGGGTGGGGTGAATCGTGTGGGTAATGTCTCCAGCATTGTTGAGTCTAAACGAGGTGCGTAAGATGGGATTGTTCTCTAGCAATGCTTCAAAAGCAGCCCACAAAGTAGCTGTATCCACCTTTTCTTGGCAATGAAAGTAAATAGGCACATTGAGTCGGGTAGAGTCAGCCTCCATTTTTTGGATAAACCACATCCCTTTTTGCATTTCTGAAATAGGGTAAGTTTTTCCTTCCAGGCTCAAGTCAGGCAATTGATCAGGAAGAGCTACTTGGGCAACCGTATTTTGAACACCCCTATTTTGCTCAAATAAGCTCAAAAACTCCTGAAAAGTATTTACCCGCATTACCTGCCCCATTTTCACTCGGGTACCTAGTTTTTCGTTGGCACGGCGCACCAACTGCATCACTTTGATAGAGTCAAACCCATAGCTCAGGATAGAATCGTTGGGATCAATTTCGCGTACGTCCAAGCCAAGTATTTCTTTTACCAAATCTGTAAATACGATAGGGGTTTGCTCAACAGGTTGTGCTTGGTCAAGCTGTAACTTGGGTTGATACAGCTCCAAAAACTCTTGGAAGGTGTTCACCCGCATGACTTGCCCCATCTTTATTTTGGTGCCTAGTTTTTCGTTGGCACGGCGCACCAACTGCATCACTTTGATAGAGTCAAACCCATAGTTCATAATGGGTTGGTGTAAGTCAAGCTTGTTCATATCCAAGTCCAACACTTCCTTTACCAAATCTATCATTGGAGCAGATGTTTCCTGAGTAGGCGTAGAGGATTGACTTGCCAATACATTGTTGATTGCTAAGTTGTTAGTGCTTTTTTTGCCACTTTTTGGCAAAGCATCGGGGCGATACTCTTCTAATATAATTTGGGCATTTACCCCTCCTATAGCATAGCTGCACAGGGCTACTCTTCTTGGGCTTGCCTGACGCTTCCAAGGCTTGTGTTCACGCTGTAAAACCAAGCGGGAATCTTCAGTAATTTCAGGATTGACAGCTTCCAACCCCGGAATACCGGGAATAGTTTGGTGACGTATGGCTTGCACCGCTTTAATCAAAGAAGCAAACCCAGCGGCATACTCAGGGTGCCCAGTCGTAGGCTTAATACTACTAGTTTGCCAGGTTTTATCGTTTTTTTCACTTGCCGCCACATAAGCATCTTCTATGGCACCTATTTCGGCTACATCAGCCATAGAGTTGCCAATGCCGTGGGCTTCTATATAATCTATATCATCAGCAGATAATCCCGCTTTTTTCAAGCTTTCCCAAACGGCTTTTTTAATCCCACGGGCATTGGGCGCATTAAAATTAAAACCTCGCCCTCCGTGATATACCGCACTCCCTCTTATGACTGCATGTACTTCATTTTTGTCTTTGAGGGCTTGTTTCAAAGGTTTAATCAATAAAATACCCGCTCCTTCACTGCGAGCAAATCCAGTGGCATGATCGCCAAAACTACGAACGCAATTGTCTTTGCTCAGAAAAAACTTGCAAAACTCATGATTCGCTAATCGTTTAAATTCTTTTTCGGCGATGGTGTTAAATCCTCCCACCAAAGCTTGCTCACACTCGCCTCGCTCAATTGCTACCAGGGCTTGGTGCAAGGCTACATATACACTTGAGCAAAAAGCATTGGTGACATGGCTAGGACCGAGCAAGTTTAGATGAAACGCCACCTTATTGGGCAAGGGAACATCGCTAGGCAAATGCTCTTGGTCTTCATCTCTGTAGTCCGACACCCCCATATACACTCCTGTAGTGCGTCCGGTCAAATCTTTAAGCCCCATCCCTGCGCCTTTCAACCCATTGGTAATGGTTTGATAAGCTATTTTTTCCTGACGATTCAGCTGGGCGTATTCTCTCTTACTAAATTTTAAGAATTCAAGCACATCCTCACTTTTAGGAGAATTGATACGTCCATAACCATAACCGTTGGCACCTGGCACCTCCTCAAATACCATTCGCTTACCGCTTACTACATTGTCCCAAAGTGCTTCTATATTATCTGCACCAGGGTAAGTACCAGTCAAGGCTACAATTGCCAGCAAATCGGCTTGATCGGGGTTTTCATCGCTTGCGGTTGCCACTGTTTCTTGCTCCACCTCTAACACCTCTGTTGCCAAAAACTCGACCAATAGATCAGTAGTAGGGTAGTCAAGCAACACAGTAGTTTTGAGTTTACAGTCCAACTGTTTTTCTAAAAACAACTTAAACTCGGTGGCTTGCATTGAATCAGTGCCTAAGTCAGCAAAGGATTGACTTGGAATGACCTCTTCTATGTCGTCTAATTCTAAAAAATCAACCAGCGACTCTCTGATAAATTCAGTCAGCAATGGACGAATGTCTGCCTCAGTAGCTTGGCGGATTTCAGCTAAAATATTTGAAACTATCATAAATGATATGTGAATATGCTTTTTTTATAAAGGGTGTGTATGTAGGGCTAATAATTGAATTCGTAGTATGGATGCAATTTTTCCGCTGATTGGTTTTCTCAGAAAAGAAAAACCAAGCAATGGTTATTACCGACAAATTAAAAAGACTTCCTGACAGTGCCTGAGCTGTCAAGAAATCTTTTTACTACCATAAATTGTGGAATTTGTTCGCTTATGGGTGTAAAATCGCCAGCATTACCTCCCCTTGCGATTTACCTTCATTATCATCATAAAAATTACAATAAGTACTCAGGAAAATGCACTTGGATTTATAGGTGGTAGATTTGACCCCATAAGTTCCATAAAACTTCTTGGGGTTGATGGGCTTTTTATAGTTAGAAGCAATCTTCACAATTAAGATGTTAGACAATTGCTTCTCAAAAAAAGTATCTTCATCATAGGAAGCCAAGTCAGGGATTAGTCCATTTTTGATGCAATGCCCCAAAAAAACATACCCCAATTGGTTGTAGCAAATATTATATTCTACAGCGTTAAAGTGCCCAGTATCGTCAATATAGCAAGACTCAGGAATGTTGAAAACCCCTTCCATTGTCAGTCCTGCCAGCCCTTGGCCTGGTTGCTGCACAAACTCCGCCGATTGTAAATAAGCAGTATTGGCTCGATAGGGCTTCATCACTTTTTCAACAAAGCCGTCTTCAATGCGTGTACGCAAGTTGTTTTGCCTGATGTTCGTAATTTCTAAATTTTGCATTGGGATCATTATTTTTCAAGTCCAACATAAAAAGGATGATTGTCATAGATACCAATGCGGTAACTTTTGCTTTTTTCGCCAGCCGGAATGCTGGAAGACATGTGTAACAAATAACGATTGTCCCAAATAATCAAATCGCCCGCATCCCACGAGTGGGTATGAATGTGTTTTTCTTGCTCAATAAAATCAAACAAAGCTTTCATAGCCTTTTCGTTTTCTTCATAAGTGAGCCCTTTAATCTTCATTGTGAAGCCACTGCTCATATACAAGATTTTATCTCCATTAACCGGGTGCTCGATGACAGCAGGGTGCTCTACTGGTGGCACAATCTCGTTCATGTAATCAATCAACTGCTGGATAGACTTGTCAATATCGCAAGGCTGTACTTTGTAACGGTTGTTACCGCCATGAATCATTGTTGCCCCTTCGACCAATGCCTTAAGGTCGGCTGGCAGATTTTCATACACTTTGTGCATGTCTATATAATAAGTGGCGCGCACGGTATTTGGAATCACTACCGGCGTGATAGAAGTAAACGACAATGGTTTTTGCTCAAACTGACAGTCGGTGTGCCAATACTTACCAGTACCTGCTACGCCTACTTTTTCTCCTTCTTTATTGATATTAGAAGACACAAAAACTTCGGGAAAATCAGGATGGTGGTAGTTTTCCTGAAAATAGACTTGAGGCGTGCCTAGTTTGCGGGTAAACTCTACATATTCGGCGGGGTTATCACCCATATTTTGCCCCTTAATTACGATTAACTTGTTGCGATAAATCGCCTGGCGAATTTCTTCAAGCTCGGGCGCATCATGGGTTAGTTTAGTGACATCTATGCCACTAATAATACCCCCGATTTGTCCTTCGGCAGCATCTTCAATTTTGAATGGAGTGGTAGTTAACATTGTTAGAATAGTTAATGATGTAAAACGGTTTGTGATATAACAATTGTCAAATAGGTTTCTTTGTACTTCTGAAAGGATTGCACCTTCTGAAGCCTTTCAATTAATTCACTTGCCTCCCCATTGTATTCCAGTAAGGCTCACGCAAAACTCTCTTTAAGACCTTTCCGCTGGGGTTTCTTGGTAGTTTGTCTACAAACTCTACCGACCTAGGTACTTTAAAATCAGCCATTCGTTCTTTGGCAAAAGAGAGAATCACTTTCTTCTTAAGCGAATAACCTGGCTTTTGTACTATAAAAGCTTTAGGTATTTCTCCCCACTGTTCACTGGGGATACCAATCACCGCCACTTCTTCTATGCCTTCGTGCTCGCTCAGGGCTGCTTCTATCTCGACCGGAAACAAGTTTTCTCCAGCATAAATGATCATATCTTTGACCCGATCGCATACAAAAATGTACCCTTCTTCGTCCTGATAACCCACATCACCAGTGCTTATCCAGCCATCCACTAAAGTTTTTTTAGTGGCTTCGTCACGGTTCCAGTAGCCAATCATTCTTGACGGGGATTTAAGGTGAATTTCGCCAATTTGATGGGCAGACAACAACTCACCTTGAGAGTTTGTAATTTTTACTTCTACTCCTGGCAAGGGTTTTCCAGCCGCTTTTAGACGGGTTTCATTAGAAAAATCGTGGTCTTCGGGGCGTAAGCACACCGCCATATTACCGGTTTCGGTCATACCATAAATCTGGAAAAAACCACATTGCAAGGCATCCATTGCCTGACGCAACAAGGTGGGTGCTATGGGAGAACCACCGTACAAAAATCCTTGTACTGAAGAAAAATTGGTAGTGTCAAAAGTGGGTTCTGCCATACAAAACTGGATCATGGCAGGCACCATGGCCACTTTCGTAATTTGGTATTGCTCAATGAGTTCAAGTGCTCGCCAGGGGACAAAAGTATTCAATACTGCCCCTCTTCCACCCACAATCATTCCTTGAATAGTCCACCAGAGTCCTCCAATATGAAACATAGGCAAAGATAACAACAAAGTATCTTGAGCATTCAGGTTCATCCAGGCATCTCCTTGAGCCTGCATCCCTTTCATGAGCCTAAAAAAGCTATAGTGCGCTAGTTGCACACCTTTGGGCAAGCCAGTAGTCCCGCTGGTATAAATCTGTACGGTCACATCCTCAGGGAGATAGTCCAACGCTGGTGACTGATTAGAATGTTGGTTTTTCCAGGAGGTATAATCTCTATATTCCATAGAAGCATCAGGCTGTTCTATAGAAATGATCGTTTTTATATTTTGCAAATCAGGTTTGATTTGCTCAATCAGGGGTAAAAACTCCTTACCCACAAACAGCACCTCAGTTTGACTATCGTTTAGAATAAATAATACTTCTTGGGCTACCAATCGCCAGTTGATGGTTACTAAAACCGTTTTTGACTTGGCACAACCAAATAAAATCTCATAACTAGCCAGGCTATCTTTGGCCAAAATGGCTACTCTGGTTTGGGGCGATAAACCCAATTGTAGCAAGCCTTGAGCTACACGGTTTGCGTTTTGTTCCAACTGGGCATACGTGTACAATTCATCCTCATAAATAAGTGCTATTTTATTGGGTATTTGGGATGCCTGTTTTGCACTCAGGTCAGGTAATGTTTGAAAGTCAGGGGTCATAAATAACTTAGATAATAAATAAGTTTGTAGATATATTTATTGCATTTTAGACAGTACCTACAAAGGTTATTTGCATTTGTTTTACTTTAACTTTGACCCTGCAAGCTAAGACTAAACCCCTAGGATTGTCATCTACCCTGTAAGAATTCTTCAGAAGTTCATTAAAAAGTAAAATAAAAACTCTGATTATTTCAATTTAAAAAACTGCTCTGACAAGATTTTGGGGATATTTTTTTCTGTACTTTTTTGTAAAAAAACTTGAACCAGGCAGGCAATGGGTTGGTCACTCAACTTTACTTTTGCCATGGCTACTTCTTACCTTTTAAGGCAAGTTCTTTTTTTGTATTTTAAGCAAAGAAAAATTATTTTATGAAAAAGCTCTTATTGATTTGTATGCTGATAGGTTGGGGAGTTACGGCGCAGGCACAAACTAAAAAAACGGTGTTGTGGAACAAAGCAGGTAAAAAAGTGGCTTATATTACACCTGGCAATGCATTGCATTTGTACAAAAACCAACAACAAGTGGCCTACCTTATTGTGAGCAATGCCCCCGATGTGTTGGATGTATACGATGTGAACGGCAACCATTTGGGTTTTTTCAGAGAGGGCATTTTGTATAATCGTCAAAAATACATTGCTGCTTTTGTACCTGAGGCTTTAGAGAAACTAGAGCTTGCTGTGAGGTCAGATAAGGCAATAAAAAGCGTGTTGATGGATTTACAAATTTATGGATGGGTATCTATCGAACGTTTTCTGAGAGGAGTAGAGGACTAAAGCAATAAACCCCTGATATTGGGCTATATCAAGGGCTTTTATTTTTTGTATTAGTTTGCCTTTATTTGCTCAAAGCAGCATTGGTGAGTTTATCGAGGGCATTTTGCATTTTACCCAATACACCGCTACAATCTTTCAGGTCAAACTTTTCTTTGAGTTCTATTGGATCAGTATACCCCATCATTGCCTTGCCTGCTTTGTTTTCCCATACCAACAGTTTCATTGGCAAAGCAAGCCCTACACGTTGATCGCATTGCATAAGTTGGGTGCCTATTTTGGGGTTACCAAATACAATTACGGTAGTAGGTCGCAAGTCCATTCCTGCGTTTTTGGCTCCTTCGGCGTGGTTGATTACGTTGAAAACTTTTAACCCCTTCTTTTTCAGAATTTTCACCATTCGTGCCGTAGTTTCTTGCACGCTGTAAGGGCTTTCCTTGTTGATCAAACCAGGAACATTAGCGTTGGGGTGTTTTATTTCAAAACCTGCCGCCACTAAAAACAGCGACAACAGCAAGAGTATTTTATTAATATGCTTCATTGGGTCTTATTTATATTTTTAAAAACAGCTTTGGGTATATTTTAACCATAGGGTAGTACAAGAACAACACCGTTTTGGGCAAAATAGTTTATGATTACCCGATTTTATTCACCTACTATAGCCAGCAAACTATTGGATGGGTTGATGGCAAGTCGGGTAATTTTTTTGATACCAGTGCCCTTCAAGTTAGCAAAGAGCTTCCAACCCTTGTCTTTTTTCCAAATATATAGCTTTGTTCCCTGCCCCATAATCACCCTTTCTTTTTTGGCCCATACATAGTCTTCACTGCCCTTGAGTGTGGGTACTATAGAAGTTATTTTTTTAGTCTTTGTGTCGAGCTTTTTGATCTTCCATTGTTTGTTTTTGGGTTTGTGCACAAAACTAATGGCATGCTTGCGCTGAGGTACATAACCAAAGCAACGTCCAATATCTGTGGCAAGCGTTTCGCCTTGGTCTGCCTGCAACGATGCCAACTGCAAATGATGAGGTTGACCTTGGGCTCCTAAAACAAAAAGTACCAGCACATCGCTGTTTACCCACAGATGATAACCTATCGGTTTGACAGACTTGAGCACTAACTGAGGCGTGTTTTTTTGGTCGCTTTTTAAGGGATACTTCCAAAGGCGTTGGGTACCGTCAGGCTCTACCATAATACAAGAAAAGTGTTTGCCATCGGGAGTAATCGTGGGCGAGTATTCGCTGGTGGGGGTGTCAATGAGTTGAATGGTTTTGCCTGATTTTACTTTGTAAGCAAATATATCAGTCTGTTTACCGCCTTGGTTGGCAGTATAATAAAGCGTTTTGCCATTGGGCGAAAACATAGGTTGATTGTTGTATCCGGCAAATTTTGATATTTTTTGGGGTACACCCAATTTTGTCGAGACAGCCTTCAGTTTTATTTTAGCCAAATATATTTGGGTGGCGGGCTGGGCGCTCAATAAGGCGCTATAGCCCATCATTATGAGTGACAATAGTATTGTATTCATTTTGGATTGATTGGTTATAGATAAAAACGGTTTGATGATAAAACTCACCCCTGAATATCACTGTAAAAAGCCTGTTCGGTTACCTTAGACCACTCGCTGATATCTTGGCGAAACTTGTCATAAGAAGCAAATATTTTTTTGGTACGGGCATCTTTGTTGGCAAGTTCTTCTACTACTTCTTTCGAGTATTTTTTGAGCGTTTGCATAATTTCGTCTGGATACTTTCGAAGTTTCACCCCTTTTTCTTTCACCAGTTTTTGCAAATAAGTATTATTTTTAGCTTCAAACTCACCCAACGTCCACATAGCCAAGCGGCTCGATGCACTGCGCAAAATTTCTCGCAGGTCGAGTGGCAGTTCGTTAAAAGCTTTTTGATTGGCAAACAATTCCAGCATAGGTCCTGGCTCGTGCCAACCTGGATAATAATAGTATTTTGCTACATTATAAAACCCCATGTTATAATCGTGGTAAGGGCCTATCCACTCAGTCGCATCAATCACCCCTCGCTCTAGGTTGGTGTATAGCTCGGTGGCGGGCACCAATACTGCAGTAGCCCCAGTTTTGGCCAATACTTTGCCTCCCAGCCCCGGCATACGCATTTTTAAACCTTTGAGGTCTTCCAACCCTTTCAACTCTTTGCGAAACCAACCCCCCATTTGTACCCCGGTGTTTCCTCCCGCAAAGGGCACCAAACCATATTCGGCATATAAATCCTCCCACAGCTTAAGCCCTCCCCCATTTATTACCCAGGCGTTGGTCTGCTGGGCGTTCATACCAAAGGGCAACGCAGCAAAAAACTGGGCAGCGGGTATTTTACCCGACCAATAATAAGACACGCCACTGGCAATTTGTGCCCCACCTGAGCGTACTGCATCAAAGCACTCCAGGGGTGGTATAAGCTCACCCGCCCCATACACTTTTATGTTGAGCCTTCCGGCAGAAGCATCTTTTACCCATTGTGCCATCATCTCCAGTCCTTCGCCCAATACCGGAAACTTAGGCGGCCAGGTGGTCACCATTCTCCACTGGTATTTTTTGGCAGATGTGGGCTGAATATTAACCGTTTTGGCCTTTTCGGTCACAGTATTGCAACCATTGAGCAAAATGGCACCCGAAGCAGCTGCTAAAGTCACTACGGAGCTTTTTTTCAAAAAATCGCGCCTATTCTGTGGCGGTTGCTTTTTGTTTGGGGAGTTTTCTTTATTCATCGACGGTTTATCCAAAAACTTTGAGGTCTTGATGTATCAGCGCAAGATATATGTAATCTAACACGTTTACAAATCGGGCAAGCCCACGTTAGAGCAATTACAACGCTTGCCCAACCATTGATTTTATGGACAAACATGCGTCTCTGGTTGGCTTTAGGCTGTCTTTTGATTAAATTATGTATCCTGTCACAAATATTTGGCAATACTATGGCAATGAATATATTTTGGACGATTAGTCTTTTTATTTCTTTATTTTCTCTGGCTATGCCCACTCAGGCACAGGAAGAGAGAGCGTATGCAGACGTGATACTGGATGCTTACTATAGCCATGCCAATCCTAAATATAATCAATTTTATGGAGGAGACGGTGACCGTTACCCTCTGTTTATGGACCCCAGGGGGGTACTGGGACACAATACTAAATTTGTAAGTTTGCCCAAAGGGAGTTATATCATTGTAGGGTTTACAGATAACACAATTATTGACGCCCCCAACCAAGACGATTTGTTTATTGAGGAAGTAGGACGTGCCGGAGACCAGGCAGCGGTTTGGGTAAGCGAAGATGGTAAGAAGTTTACTTATTTGGGCAGGGCAAAAGACGACAAAGTGACCTCGTTTGACCTTGCCGATATTGGGTTTAAAAAACCTGTAATAGCGGTCAAAATTATGGGCTTAGACACCAGAGGAGCATCGCCAGGGTTCGACTTGGTAAGTGTAAGGGCAATGCAAGGCGCAGTAGGTGGCAAGCCTTCGCCTCGTTTGATCCCCAAATATGTGCCCCCACCTCCTACCCCCAAGCCTACCCCCAAGCCTCCAGTAAAGGTGGTAGAAATAACCACCCGAAAAACCAAGGTAGTCACCCACACCACTACCACCAAAAAAGTAGACCGCAAGCAAGAGTTGAGAAACATTCTCAAAAACTCAGGGTTACGTTCTAAGCTGAAAACATTGAAAAAACGCAAGAAAAAAACGACCGTCATTATTAACAACCAGGTAATTTCTACTCCTAAAAAAGTGGATAAAAACCATAAAAAGAAGCCTAAGAAAAAGAAAGTAAAAGAAGCTGGTGCTGAGTCTAATCAGTAGAAACTGATTGGCAACACTGCTTTGCCCCTCTAAAAAAAACTGCACTGCCAGAGAGCTACCCAAGGACCGGAAAGCTAAAATGTATATTTTTTTACCCTCTTTTGTGTACTTCAGGCTAAAAGCTTACCTTCGCATACTTGAATTTGGTTTGAAATACCAACAAATGCATTTTTTACAATCTTCATTCATTTTACTTTCTCTCAACATGAAAAACAAACGTTTTATACGGTACATGATAGGGTTAAAACTTTTGAAATACGCCATCATAGCTTTGGCTATTCCTATGCTAAGCGGCTGCAGTGGCAATGGTAAAGACAACAACAATACTACTACTGGCAATGACACTGCTCAAACCAAAGTTGACACTAACAAGCGTAATGACAACCAAAACAGTAATGAGTCAAAAAACTTGTTGAATACCATCGAAACCCGCGAAGACCGACAGTATAACGACCTGGCCCGTTTGCTGGCTGGGTTGCCTGCCGAAGAAGGAAGTAAATTTGCCAAATACCACCAAACCAAGGCGTGGCAACAATATGCCAATACTGCCAATAACACCTGGAGCGGTATTTTAACCCAAAAAGTGCCTACCATGTCTAAATGGAGTAATGATGCGCTAAAAACCCAAAACGACGCCAAGGGCACCCTGTTTTACCCTTTTAGCGGTCCTGACTTTTTGCACGCCAACACGCTTTTTCCGGGAGCTGAAAAAATAGTGATGATAGGACTTGAGCCTATTGGCAACTACCCCAACCTGGACAAAGTTGCGAATAAATCATTGAATGGTTACTTCAATGGTTTGCAACGTAGCTTGTACACCATTCTCAAGTTAAGCTTTTTCCGCACCATTGCTATGGCAAAAGATTTTACTGGAAAAGTAACCGCCGATATAGATGGTACCCTGCCCGTACTTATGCTGTTTATGGCACGCACCAAACACCGGGTGTTGTATTATGAAAAAGTAGCAGTAAATGAGGAGGGCGAATTGATTGCAGCCGATGATGCCATAGGCAGAAAGGTATATTATGGTACCAAACTTACTTATCGCCACGAAGACAAACCCAACGAGAAAAAGACCTTGTTTTATTTTGCTGCCAACCTACAAAACAGTCCTTACAGCAGCCGTAGTGGTTTGGTAAGAAAGGGGCTAGAAGACCGTTCTGATTTTCGTAAGTTCTTAAAAAGCCTTGACATTACCACTACCTACATCAAGTCGGCGTCTTACCTGATGCACCGTGAAACCTTTAGCATTATTCGCAATATCATATTAAATCAATCAAAATATTTCTTACAGGATGACTCAGGCATGGCGTTGCGTTATGTAGACCGCAGCAAGTGGAATCTTACCTTCTTCGGGGCTTATGCCGGACCTATTCCTTTGTTTCGTAACCGTTATCAGGCAGGTTTGCGCAAAGCATATAGCAGTGGTAACAATGTAAAACCATTACCGTTTGGTATAGGGTACCAGTACCGTAAGGGTACCTCGAACCTGATGCTTGCCGAGAAAAAATAATCAAGTATACTGTTCTAAAAGACATTATATACTACAGCCACGGTTATATGCACATATAACCGTGGCTTTGTTCATTTATCACCATTTTATTTACTAGTCAGAATGCTTAAAAACACGCTTATAAGTTGCCTTTTATTGATTTGGGTAACTCTAATTTCGGGCTGTCAGAGCGGCACCAAAAAAGACAACACAACTACTCAGGACACCAGTACCACTACTGACACCACAGGCACAAGCACGCAAGTAGCCACTAAGCCTGACCTGAAACCGGTAGACCGTCAATTTAATGATTTGGCGCGCCTGCTTGCCGGATTGCCTGCCGAAGAAGGAAGTAAGCTTGCCAAATACCACGAAGATGAAGCGTGGAAAAAGTATCAACAAGTGGCAGATAAAATCTGGGAAAAGATTTTGAAAGAAAAACGCCCGGCTATGATAGCTTGGCAAAAAAAACACTTACAGACTCCCAATGCCGAAGCTGGTTTGTTGTTTTACCCCTTTAGTGGTCCTGACTTTTTGCATGCCAGCACGTTTTTCCCCAAGCTTACCAAGATTGTAATGATGGGGCTTGAACCCATTGGTAACTTACCCGATATGGAAAACATTAGCGTACACTCGCCCGAAGTTTATTACAAAGGGTTGGAGCGAGCATTATACGCTGTGCTCAAATACAGTTTCTTTATTACTAAATCTATGGATGTAGATTTCAATGGTCGCATCGACAAGCGTATCGATGGTACTTTGCCCGCAATTATGATTTTTATGGCACGCACCGGGCACCGGATATTGAACTATGAAAAAGTGAAGATCAATCAGGATGGTACGCTTGATCCGGTAGACGCTAACCTTGAAACCGTGCATAACAAAAGCGTTTATTATGGCACTAAGTTGAGTTTTCATAAAGAAGGTGATAATACCCAAAAAACATTGTATTTCTTTGGGGTCAACCTGTCTAACTCGCCTTATAGAGGCTTGGGTGGGTTGGCGCAACGCAACGACCTCAAGCAATATATTCAAAGCCTGAAGCCACAGGCTACTTACCTTAAGTCGGCGTCTTACCTCATGTATGGGGCGGGTTTTAGTATGATCCGTAACCTGATTCTCGATCAATCTAAGTTTGTGTTACAAGACGATTCAGGAATGGCGTTTAAAAACTTTACCAAAGACAACAACTGGGACATTACCCTGTTTGGGCGCTACGCTGGACCTATCAAGCTGTTTCGTCACCATTACCAACAAGACATGAACCAGGCATACAAAAAAGGGTATCCTGTCAAAGAACTTCCCTTTGGCATTGGTTACCAGTATCTCAAGGGAAACTCTAACCTGATGCTTGCCCGGAAAAAGTAAATTGAGAGCTTGTTTAAAGCGGTCGTTTATAGGAGATTTTATGATGAGTTTTCGGATTAGATGCGTCAAACCGAGCTTTCGCGAGCTCTGTTTCACCTTTGAAAATTAGCATTTAAACTAATTTTGAAGAACCGATGGCTAGAGCTATGCTCTGCCGAGCCCTGCGAAGCTAAATAGCAGCGCTATTGCTGATAACCGAACCTGTAGCTTTGCTACGGTGAGCTCTGCTTTAGCTAAATTAACTTCGTTGAGCTCACCACAGCGCAGCTGTAGGTTCGGTTTGACAATATATAATCAGGAAAGGTACGTAAAAGCTCACAGTCCCGAACTTGATTCGGGGACCTAATTAATGATTTTTAAACAAGCTCTGAGATAAACTTATATACAAAAAGCCTTTGGTCAACTACGGCCAAGGCTTTTTGTATTGTATACCGTTTGCTACGCTTTCATTGATTTGCTTCATGAAAGGCAATGGCGGTTAGGTTATGTAGGTGGACTACTTTTTCAATTGGTTTTTGATATCCCCCTGCCAAATTTGTCACAACTGGTAGCTTTAGCGCTCGACAGGTAGTGTATACAATTTTTTCTCGTTCCGCAATTTGCTCAGTGGTAAACTGACCACTATCAACATACGGATCATCCATGTGGCAATCGACACCCGCTTGATAAAAAAGCACCTCACAATCACTAAAACGATTACGAATCAAGTCGGGAAGATTGGTGAGCCATTGTTCATTGTTGTAAATGTTCACATCTTCGTACCCTAGTGAATAATGCTCAACTAAATTTTCATGGCCTGTTTTATATAAGGTTTGATCGGTGCCATCGCCTGAGTGCGAGTCGAGATCCAAAATACCGATTTTCTTGGCTCCAAAACGCTTTTTCATCAAAATAGCGGCAATCGTTAAACCAGCAAAAGTACAAAACCCTGCGGCTTGATCGTAACATGCGTGATGAAAACCAGAGGTTGGCGAGAATGTCGATGTACGGTGTTGATAAGCATAAGTAGCCGCACTAACAAAACTACCCGTAGTCCATAACAAACTCTTGGCTATTTCTTTATTTTTGTTATCAAACCCATTTTTGATATTCCCCTTCAAAACACCTCGTACATAAGAAGGGTCATGAGCCAAACACAATTCATCTACAGTTAAAGGACGAACTTTCATTATCTCCATGGGGTACCCCAACTTTTTCCAGGCTTGCAAAACGAGCTTGGGTTTTCCTGCACTGGGAGAATCACTGCCGATAGACTGAACTGTTTGTTGTTTATTATAAAAAACCTTCATTTATATCTATTAGTGATCTTTCATAAATAATTTGAGCCATTAAAGTGTATCTATTGCCCTCATTCTTCTCAAAAAAAAAGCCTCATAGCTTTAGCTATGCACCGTTTTTTTTGAATCGTCTGAGAACAATATATTTTCTTAAATTGGCACATCTTATTTTTTCCAGATCACTTATTAGAGAAGCGTCTTGCTTCTATCTATACATTTTATAAACTACTAAAAATTAGCTTTAGATAAAACCATCAAAGCTTGTAGAACAGCCTGCAACTTGAACGCATCGGTATCTAAGAACTTATCCCTGATAGGGCTTTTATGATCTTAGCTTACCTACAATGCTTTTGCTGCAACTCTTGCACCTCATTGCCAAATAATTTTCGATAACCCAAAGCTTGCGCTTTGGTCAAATCAGCACAGGCCAACGCTTTTTTACCTTGCGCTATATACACCAACGCCCGATTTTTATAGGCATAGGAGTTTTTATTGTTTTTCGACAGCGAATAGTTGATGTGTTTCAAGGCTTCAGCGTATTTACCCATTTTATAATAGGTGTGTCCAATATTGTTATAAGTATATATTTTGTTGTCAGCAGGTATTTTTTTAGTCAAGGTAAGCTTAAACATAGCCAGTGCCTTGTCATATTCCTTCAAACTTAATAAAGTAAATGCTTTGCCCTCAAAAGGAGTAAAGTTGTTGTTTCCCAAAGCAATTGACTGGTCGTAGTCGCGCAAAGCTTCCTCATGCTTGCCCAACAGCCTATAAATATCGCCTCTTTCGGCGTATAAATAGGCCTCTTTATTTAGAGCTATGGCCTTATTAAACTCAGTCAATGCCTTGGTGTATTTACCCAATTTTTGATACGCCACTCCACTACCACTAAACGCATGATGGTTGCTACTATCCAAGCGGATTGCCTTGGTAAAATCAATCAATGCCAAGTCGTAGTTTTTTCTAAATAAATGAATATTTCCTTTAGCCAAATACGCCTCTACATACCGATCGTTTAAGCGTAAAACTTTGTCTAAGGCCTTTTCGGCTTCATCCAACTGTTTCATTTGCAGGTGTATCAAAACACTATGTAATAAATACCGGGGCGACTCAGCCCAATACAACAACGCCCTGTCAATGTCTTGCCTTGCCAACTCTTTTTTACCTACCGATACATAGTATCTTGCTCTGTAGTAATATGCTTTGTGCAAATCGGGGGTTGCCACCAATGCCCTGGTGGTGTACTCTTCTATGAGTGCTGGTTTGTTTAACGAATCGGCCAAGACAAGCCCTTTGTAAAGTAAGGAAACTCCATCTTCAGGGTTTTCCTGCAAATTTTTGTTGGCTATTTTCAACGCTTTTGCATAATTGTCTTCAGAATAAGCATCGCTTACCTGATTGATATAAAGTGCTTCGCGGGCACTTTGCCAGCCCCAACAACTACCCTCTATCATCATCTGTAATTGAATGTAGGGAAAGTTATAAGCAACAAGGTCTAACCAAGGTTGTTTTTGTCGCTTTCGCGCAATCACTTGTTTGACTTGATAGTGAGAAAGGTGCAGATCGAACACCCACATACAACGTACAAATAAAGCTTCTAAATGTTTGATTTGATACTGTAGAATAGCCTTACTCATTTGCGAGGGTCTTTTGTTACGATGCTGGAGTTGATGTACCATACGAAACCTTTGTATGAGCTCGTCCTTGTGCAAAGAAAAAAACGTCCAGATGTCTTCTTGTTTTGGAGTAAGTTGAGCAGGTTTTTGGGCGAAAGCCGAAGTTATGAGGAGTAGGCTCAGGAGCAGCCCTTGTAAATATTGTATCACTTGTTGATTTGGTTAATTCTAAAAAATTTGATCAAACACAAGATCGGAGTTTTGAAAGTATTGACAAAATCAACCTACTGTAAAAAACAGCTGAAGACATAAAACCAGGCAAAAAGCTACTACATTTGCACAAAAAATACCACTTACTTATGAACATAGTTATTACAGTAGTAGTCCTTTTCGTTCTTTATCGTCTGTTTTTTTACAAACCCCGCAAAGAATATCATATAAAAGATATTAATGAACAAAGCTTTACACTCGCCATCACTAAGCAGTCTAAAGGGGCACCTGCTACTGATGAAAAAATAATTTACTGGAAGAACCTAAAAGATATACGTTTTACCTCTCATAAAAATTTATTGAGTTTTGAGGATATCAGGAATCATGTGTTTGCAGTTCCATATCACGCCAAAAACTGGTCAGCGCTTCTTCAGGCGGTGCCTGAGCGCTTTACTAATTTTGACCATGAGTATGTAAAAGAATTATTGTTGCAAAACGAGAAAAAAACCTACCTCAAAATAACCGCTGCTACCCCCCATTTGGTAATGTATGATGTATCGCAATCCAGCAAATTGAGTGAGGAAGCTTTTGCTTGGGCTGATGTAAAAACGGCCCAATTGAATGAAGATAAAACAGCCCTCAGTATTGCCTTACAAAACGGGCATACTTTTACCATAGATGATGATATAGACAATTGGTATTGGTTGCTGAAGTATGTCCCCAATCATTTCGAAGATGCTGACTATATCAAGGCATTGTTTGAGAGCTTTACAGCCTGCGATGTATGCGGAAATATAGCCGTATTGGGCGAAGAGTGTCAGGCTTGTTATGAAGTGATTTGGCACAAAAATTCTGTTTACCCTACCAAAGAGAAGTTTATCAAGGAAAGACAATTAGAAATTTTTGGCACCGATAGCCCTTTAGAAAAAATAGTGTTCAAAGTGTATGAGGGAGAAGCCTTTAAGAAAAACCCTGATTGGCAATTGTTAGTTACTGAAGAAGAAATATTAGATTTTAGCCAAGAAAATTACTGGCAAGAAGAGGACTAAGTAGGGAGGACAAAAAGCAAAAGCCCCTGTTCAGGGTTCGAACAGAGGCTTTTTTATATAAGTATAGGTTGATCGTGTCTATTTTTACATCGCAGAAAAACTTTGCGCTACTCGGTAAGAGATAGGGTTGTTTTTAGAGTCCTGGCTTGCCCACCATAAGAAACGGCAATACAAGTTTATAGGAGACTTAGGGTTGATAAAGCCCATAATACCAATTCTTACTTTTTTACCTTTTTGCCATCCTTCTGCAAGGATCATGTATTTTTTCAAGCCACCTTTACTTGTCATGTACTGTTGGCTGATGATTCTTTTACGTTGTACCGAAGTGGCACCTCTGTAGGCTCTCATGGCTACTTGCTTTGCCGAAGCTGAAGCATCGCGCCAAGGTTTTAAGCGAAAAGAAACTCCTCCTCCAGCAGCAGTAAACTTACCAGAGCGTCCTCCTTTGTCTTTGGCATTCCAATTAGAAGGCATTTTCCATTTAATTTTGTATTTTTTCCAACTCCAAGGCTTCATTGCCTGAGCGTGGGCATTGGTTTGTGCCAAAAATAACCCAGTAAATACAATTGCTAAGGAAAAAAATAGGTGTTTAGTATTGAGTTTCATAAATATGTAAGTGTTTTTTGATATGTTAAAAATTAAAGTTCGTTTGCCAGCAATAACGAGAGTTAAGGAAATATTGTTCTCATTTTTGATAATAATCCCAGATAAAATATCATTACTCTCAGGCAATCAACCAGTTAAAAAACACTTACAATGCTTCACCATTTATCTTCTTTTCTTACTTTTATTTTTTCTATACTGCTTTTTACGATGATCGGCTTTGGCTGATTTTTCTGGCTGGGGTTTCCCCAATAATTTTTTCAGCATATCGGGTCGGTTCATATTGTTGAGCTTGTCGGCAATGCGGCGGCGGTTTTCTGATTTATACCAAAAAAAGAACAGGTGTTGATTTTTCTTATCTTTCTCACTTTTGGCGGTATAAGTAGGCTGTAGGGTATAAGGGTGTACCCCTGCATAATAAATCACGGTAGCCACTGTCATGGGAGTAGGAGTAAAACCCTGCACCTGCTCCAGCTGAAAACCCATGTCCTTGGTTTCGCACGCCAGGTTTGCCATGTCTTCTTCTTCGCAACCGGGATGCCCCGATATGAAATAAGGAATCAAAGGTTGGTCTTTGCCGTATTTTTTGTTAATGCGGTCGTAGCGCTTCTTAAAATCGTGGAAATGCTTAAACGAGGGCTTACGCATGATCTTCAAAGTATTGTCGGACGTATGCTCAGGAGCCACCTTTAACCGTCCTGATATATGGTTTTGGATAAGGTTGTCCATGTACTCCTCCATATCGTCATCGTCTCCTACCTTGTTGTGCCCTTTTACCAGCAAGTCGTAACGAATGCCACTCCCCACAAAGGCTTTTTTGACTGAAGGATGGGCGGCTGCTTCCTTATAAATCTCCGTTAAGGGTTTGTGGCTGGTGTCAAGGTTATGGCATACTACCGGGTGAATGCACGAAGGCGCCACACAGCGGTCACAAATTTCCTGCACTTTGCCCTTCATTTTATACATATTTGCTGAAGGACCTCCCAAATCACTGATGTAACCTTTAAAATCTGGCATTTTGGTTACGGCGTCTACTTCTTTCATGATAGACTCTTTGGAACGAGAAGCGATAAACTTGCCCTGGTGCGCCGAGATGGTACAAAAGCTACAGCCTCCAAAGCAACCCCGGTGCATGTTGATCGAGAACTTGATCATTTCGTAGGCAGGTATTGCTCCTCTTTTTTTGTACTTGGGGTGAGGCAAACGGGTATAAGGCAAGTCAAACGAATGGTCTATCACTGCTTCTTCCATTGGTGGGTAAGGTGGGTTAATCACCAAAGTACGCTTGCCTGTTTTTTGTAAAATACGCCTTGCCTGGGCTTTGTTCGACTCTTGTTCTACCACCTTAAAGTTAGCCGCATATTTTACCTTGTCTTTCAAGCAGTCTTCATGCCCGTTGATCTCTACGTCTTTCCAGTTTTTGTTGCGGGGCATTTTTTCATCTTCGCCCACCATAAAGGCAGTTTGGGGGATGGTGCGCATAGAAGAGAAAGGCACTCCTTTTTCGGCCAACTTGAGTATTTCGCGTAGCGACTGTTCGCCCATGCCATACACCAACATGTCGGCGCCGCTGCTTTCGAGCACACTCGGAAAAAGCTTGTCTTGCCAATAGTCGTAGTGTGTCACCCTACGCAGTGATGCCTCAATCCCTCCTACCAATACAGGTACATCAGGATAGAGTTGTTTTAAGATTTTGGTATATACACTTGCCGCATAGTCGGGGCGAAAGCCTGCTTCTCCTCCTGGGGTATAAGCGTCGGTAGAGCGACGACGTTTGGCTGCGGTATAATGGTTTACCATAGAGTCCATACAACCCGATGTTACCCCAAAAAACAACCGAGGCTTGCCAAACTTTTTAAAATCACGTAAATCGTCGCGCCAGTTAGGCTGGGGAATAATGGCTATTCTATAACCGGCGTTTTCGAGAATACGACCAATCACAGCCGGACCAAATGCCGGATGGTCTACATAAGCATCACCTGAAATCAACACCACGTCCAACTCCTCCCACCCTCGCTTTTCTACTTCTTTCATAGTAATGGGGAGCCAGTCGGTAATGGGTCTTTCGTTTATATGAGTCTTTTTTATGTCTTTCTGTCCTTTATTCATAATGCAAAGTTAGTGAATAATTGGCTTTGTTAGCCAGTAGATGTAAGCTTCTGACAAAACATGCCATATTAACGAGTTGAAACAAGTTATAAAGGCAAAATGTTTGATTGAATGGAGCAGAATAACGAATCAATGGTTTGATAGTTGGCAAGTCAACACCAATCATCAAACCATTGAGTAAAGTGGTAAGCCTCTGGTTAAAAATCATTCTCTGCAACCAACATGAAGCATACCTTGTAATACAATGCGTTAAAAGATTACCTCACAGTTGGGAAGCCATTTTTCTATCTTTGCTTTTTCTTTCTCTAGTGATTTGGGGGCATATATTTTTTTTAACCTATTCAACTTGCCAATACTTTTGGGCAATTTAGCAAGTTTATTTCCTGACAAATAGAGCACTTCCAAGTTCTCTAACTGCCCTATGCTGTCTGGCAAATCAGTAAGCCCACATCCCATCAAATGGAGTTCTCTCAAGCTCTTGAGTTGCCCTATACTTTTAGGCAATTTAGTAAGTCTATTTCCTGTCAAATGGAGTTCTCTCAAGCTCTTGAGTTGCCCTATACTTTCGGGTAAAACAGTTAACTCATTGGTACCCCTAAAATCACCCAAAGATAAAAGCTCTAGATTTTTCAATTGACCAATTGTTGCCGGCAATGATTTAAGCTTGTTGCTATACAAAATGAGCTTTTTTAAGTTTTTCAAATCACCCAAGCTCTCAGGCAAACTGATAAGCTGATTATGGTTCAACTTGAGTTCTATTAAATTTGTCAACTTACCAATGTTTTTCGGTAGCTTAGTAAGTGAACCAGCCTCCACCTGTAGTTTCTCTAAGCTTGTGATAAGCTCAATATTTGTAGGGAGTTGGGTTGTTTGAATAGCTGACAAGTTTAAACTCCAGAGTTTTTTCAGGTTTTGAATACTTTTCGGGAAGCTGGTAATTTGAGAATGGGTTAAAACCAGCCTTTGTAAACTTGTTAATTGACCAATGACTTCAGGCAACTCAGTAAACTTATTACCACTCAAGTCCAGCTTTTCCAAGCTTTTTAAATTGCCCAAACTTTTGGGTAAACTGGAAAGTGTATTATAGCTTAAATCTAGCATTTGCAAGTTTTTTAAACGCCCAATTTTTTCTGATAAAGCGGTGAGATTTTCTTTGTTCAAATAAAGAGTAGTAGTCCTATCTGGTGTTTTCAAAGCCTTTGCCAAAGATGACTGAGCCTGAG